>SXRG01000062.1 GCA_005793645.1 Burkholderiales bacterium | reverse complement strand
TCCCATTGTTCATGTTCCTTTCAGTCGATCAGCCTTAGCTGATCTGACTGTCCGAATTTCCGCGACCGCCACAAGCCGCGCTGTATTTACAGGATTGCATTGCGGCATAATCCGGCGAAACTTGCGATAGCCTCCTGACATGGTCACCTATGCATATCCTCATCGTTGAAGATGACGAAATTCTTGCCGACAGCCTGACGCGCGCCATGCGCGCCGCTGGTTATGCCGTCGATCTGTCTGGCGATGGCGAGCATGCGTTGACCATGCTGCTTGACGGTTGTTACGATCTTGTCATCCTCGATCTCAACCTGCCGCGCATGAATGGTTTGGACATCCTGCGCCAACTGCGGGCGGAAAAAAGAGCCATGCCTGTCATTATTCTCACTGCGCGCGACACGGTGCAGGATCGTGTGCGGGGATTGGATCTGGGCGCAGATGATTATCTAACAAAGCCATTTTCACTGTCAGAGCTGGAGGCGCGAGTACGCGCCTTGTTGCGGCGCGGTCAGAGCGGTGGTGCGGCGTTGATCCATTGCGGATGCCTGGAGTTTGACAGCGTCGGGCGCTGCGTCAGTCTGAACGGTGCGTCGCTGGATCTGTCCGCGCGCGAACTGGCTGTGCTTGAAACATTACTGTTTCGCCAGGGCAAGGTTGTGAGCAAAGAGCATCTCATCGAAAGTCTGTGCGGCTGGGGCGAGGAGGTATCGTCCAACGCTATCGAGGTGTATATCCACCGTTTGCGCAAGAAGCTGGAATCAGGGGGCATCGACATCCGTACTCTGCGCGGACTGGGCTATATGATCGAGAAGGTGGCATTCGAACATGGCGCTGTAAGGACGATTTCGTGAGTACGCCGTTGGGTGGCAAGGTGGAGGATGACATCCTCTCGCTGCGTCACCAACTGATGAATTGGTTGTTTACACCACTTTATCTGCTGCTTCTTTTTTCAATCGTGACCGGCTACATCGCCGCGTTGCAGCTTTCCAACCAGCCCTACGATCTGGCACTGATCGAACGGGCGCGTCTCATGGCCAGTCGTTTTGATCACGCCGATCACATATTGCAGCCCGCAGACCTGTTGCCGGATGGAGCAGCGCATCTGAGTTTTACCGTGTTCGATGCACGCGGTGCTGTGATGCTGGCCAACGCCAGTTTGCCGCATCCGCGTCCGCGCGATTTGTCCGCCACCGGGCCGGTACTGCGTAATGTCACCTTGTCCGGAGAGAAGGTGCGCCTGTTGATCCTGCGCTTCGACAGCACCCGCCGCGAGCCTGGCGTTCATTTCGTGCTGGCGGTGAGCGAACCGATACACAACCGCCTAGTGCTAGGGCGCAGTATTCTCGGAAACATCGTCATCCCCCAATTCATATTCATTCTTATCGCTGGCATTGCCGTATGGATAGGTCTGAAACGCGGCTTTTCGCCACTGGAGCGATTGCGATGTGCATTGGCACGACGTCCGGTTAACGATCTCAGTCCGCTCGACGAAGCGCAGGTGCCGGGCGAGGTGCGGCCGTTGATCCACGAGTTGAATGGACTGATCACGCGACTCAAGATCATGTTGGAGCATCAACGTCGCTTTGTCGCCAACGCGGCGCACCAGTTGCGCACGCCGTTTGCAGGCTTACGCGCTCAGGCCGAGTTGGCTCAGCGCGAACCGGTGACGGAACCCGTGCGGTACGCGCTAGAAGGCATATGCGAGGGCGCGAGCCGCTGCAATCGTCTGGTGGAGCAACTGCTGGCCCTGGCGCGAAACGAGCCTGAAACGCGCAATGTGGAGGCCATGGCGTATATCGATCTCAATCGTGTGGCGCAAGGGCTGGCGATGGAGTGGGCGCCCGAAGCGGTGCGACAAGGGATCGACCTGGGTTTTGAAGGTGCCGTCATGCCGATTCCGGTGTGCGCCGATGAGGACGGGCTGCGCGACATGATCAGCAATCTGATCGATAACGCCATCCGCTATACCCCGCCGGGCGGACAGGTGACCGTGCTGACCGGGATGGATGGCGACGCCTGGCTCAGGGTAGAGGATAACGGCCCCGGAATCCCTGTCGATGAACGTCAAAATGTGTTTAACCGCTTTTACCGCATCGCCGGCTCCGGCAAGCATGGCAGCGGGCTGGGTCTAGCAATCGTTGCCGAGGTGGCGCAACGCTTCGGCGCGCGGATAGAGGTGAGCGAGTCCGTGGGTGGCGGCGCAGTATTTGTCGTGCGATTTCCGCTTAAAACGGCGAGGGGATGCAAGGAACTTTGAACCTAAAAACCGCAATTACCCGATCCCATTCGCGTCATCCTAGAAACCTCGGTTGGACGCGGCCCCACCCAATGGGTGAGTGAGTGCGTACCCGCCCGGAGTCGCAGAATCCACTACGGCGCATGGAAATGCATGGGTTCTGCGTACTGCGGCTACGCGCAGCATGACCAGCTTCGCGCCGTGTAGCATGATGAGGTGGTGGCGCACGCGTGGATATGCAGCGCCGAATAATCCTGCCTTGTCAGATTCAAGATGCGAGCCTGTGATAGATCGACCTGAACCGTCATGAAAGTAGAATTAAAAAAGGCATCAAAAAGCGGTACCCTTGCCACCCCCCTGTTTTGAATACGGCTTTGTATTCAATTTTTATAGGCTAGGCGCGACAACCCAGTAATTCTTTTGGGGTTAGAATCCGCCGTTCAAGATTGGAAGAGACATGTCCACCCTGCTCAACGACACCTTTTTACGCGCCCTGTTACGTCAGCCAACGGACTACACCCCGCTGTGGTTGATGCGCCAAGCGGGCCGCTACTTGCCTGAATATTGTGCGACGCGGGCCCGCGCCGGTGATTTCCTCTCGTTGTGCAAGAGCCCGGACATGGCATGTGAGGTGACGTTGCAACCCTTGGCTCGTTATGACCTCGATGCGGCCATTCTGTTCTCGGATATCCTGACCATTCCTGATGCCATGGGGTTAGGTCTGTATTTCTCGACCGGCGAGGGCCCGCGCTTCGAGCGCCCGCTACGCGACGAGTGGGAGATTCGCAACCTAACCGCGCCTGATCCGCATGGTCACCTGCGTTATGTCATCGATGCGGTGAGCGAGATTCGTCGTGCGCTGGATGGCTCGGTACCGCTGATCGGCTTCTCTGGTAGCCCGTTCACACTGGCGTGCTATATGGTCGAGGGCAGCGGCAGTGATACCTACGCCGAGACTAAGAAGATGCTGTACGGTCGGCCGGATCTGTTCCACCACATCCTGGATGTGACGGCAACGGCAGTGACGAATTATCTCAACGCTCAGATCGAAGCCGGCGCACAGGCAGTGATGGTGTTCGATTCCTGGGGCGGAATGTTGTCGCAAGCGGCCTATCTGGAGTTTTCCCTGCCCTACATGGCGCGCATCATGAACGGACTCACCCGTGAGCGCGAAGGACGCATCGTGCCGCGCATCGTGTTCACCAAGGGCGGCGGCCAGTGGCTGGAGTATATCGCCGGCTGCGGCTGCGATGCAGTGGGGCTGGACTGGACCACCGACATCGGCGATGCGCGCCGGCGCGTCGGCGATCGGGTGGCGCTGCAGGGCAACATGGACCCCTCCGTGCTATTCGCCCCGCCAGAAGCTATCGCCACCGAAGCGCGCCGCATCCTCGACAGCTACGGCACCGGCACTGGTCATGTGTTCAACCTGGGTCATGGTATATCTCAGTTCACTCCACCGGATCATGTCAGTGCTCTAGTCGAAGCGGTTCATCAGCATAGTCGCCAATACCACCGTTGATCATAAAATCCACTCCGGCTTAATTCCCCCCTAGTCTGAAGGTGGGTCGCTAATGTCTTGCGACGGCTAATGGGGTTTGCCGGATGCCTAATTTATTCAGGATCCGGTTATCTTGGATTGGCGGTGGCGTTATACTGAGGCCATTCTTTTTTCGGAGAATGTCATGTCAGTCAAAAGCCCCCTGGATCTGCGTACCTTGGCCCTTGTCGGGGCGGCGGGATCGGGTAAAACAACCCTGATTGAGGCTCTGCTGGTGCAGACGGGTGCCATTGCCGCTGCAGGCTTGGTGGAAAAGGGTACAACGGTGTGCGATTACGAGGCCCTCGAGAAGGAACATGGGCATTCGCTGAAGCTGGCCACTGCTCACTTTGAGCGCGATGGCGTACGCGTTCACCTTATTGATACTCCGGGCTACCCCGATTTCATGGGCCAGGCGATGTGCGCCTTGGACGCGGTGGAGACAGTCGCTGTGGTTGTCGATGCGACGCGCAGCATTGACCTTACCGCGATACGCATGATGCAGTGGGCGCAGACCCGAAAGCTCGACCGCATGGTGATCATCAACAAGATGGATGACCCTAGCGTAAACAAGGATTCACTTGCGGCGACTCTGGCCGAGATCCAGTCCACCTTTGGTCGTGAGTGCTTGCCTATCAATTTGCCAACGGCCGGGGCTAGCCAGGTGACAGATTGCTTCTTCAATCTGGGAGGTGAGGCGGATTTCTCATCGGTAGCGGAGGCGCATCAGGCCCTAGTAGATCAAGTCGTCGAGATGGATGAGGCCTTGATGGCCGTCTATCTTGATCAGGGTACGGTGACCCCGGAACAACTGCATGCCCCGCTAGAACAGGCCTTGCGCGAGGGACACTTGGTGCCGGTTTGCTTTACTTCGGCACGCAGCGGGGCGGGTGTCGGTGCGCTGGTTGAGGTCATTACACGTTTGTTGCCTAACCCGACTGAGGGTAATCCACCGCGTTTCGTTCGCGGCGAAGGTGAGGCGGCTCAACCCTTCACGGCGATGGCCGATCCGGCCCGACACGCCCTGGCGCATTGTTTCAAGGTAGAGATTGACCCCTATGTCGGCAAGATCGCCCTCTTGCGTGTCTATCAGGGCACACTGGTGGTGCATGATCAACTGTTTATCGGCGAGGGCCGACGGTCGTTTAAGGTGGGGCATTTGTACCGACTGCAGGGCAAGCAATTGATCCCGGTGGAGGCCTGTGGTCCTGGAGAGATCTGTGCAATCAGCAAGATTGACGACATCCATTTCGACGATGTTTTGCACAATGCGGCAGAGGATGACCATATCCACATGCGGCCACTCGATTTTCCGCATGCGGTGTTTGGTCTGGCCTTGCGGGCACGCAAGCAATCGGAGGCGCAGAAATTGGCCGATGTGTTGCATCGGCTGTGCGAGGCTGACCCGGGTCTCCATGTTGAACACGATGTGCAGACTCATGAGGCGGTGATCCGCGGTCTGGGAGAGATGCATCTCAAACGCGTGCTGGAAAAAATGTATGCACAGTTTAAGTTGGAGGTTGATATTCATCCGCCTTCCATCCCCTACCGCGAGACGCTAACCCAGTCTAGTGAGGGGCATTGCCGGCATAAGAAACAGACCGGCGGCGCGGGACAGTTTGGTGAGGTTTATCTGCGCGTCGAGCCGCTGGAACGCGGCGCGGGCTTCGAGTTCGTCGATGCGGTTAAGGGCGGGGCGATTCCTGGCACCTTTATCCCAGCGGTCGAGAAGGGGGTTCGCATGGCGATGGCCGAAGGCGCGGTTGCCGGATTCCCGCTTCAGGATGTGCGCGTTACTGTTTATGACGGTAAGACACACCCGGTCGATGGCAAGGAGATTGCCTTCGTGATGGCAGGCAAGAAGGCCTTCTGGGAAGCCATGGCGGGTGCTCGACCGGTGATACTGGAGCCTTTCGTGCAAGTTGAGGTTTCACTACCGAACGCCTGTATTGGGGACATCGGGGCAGAGATTAGCTCCCGCAGGGGGCAGATTCTGGGTACTCAGCCTAGTCGTGGCGGTATGTCGGTGTTGACGGGTCTTGCTCCGTTGGCAGAACTGGAAAGCTTCCAAGCCCGTCTCAAAGCGGTGACCAGTGGCCAGGGCGGTTATTCATTGACCTTCAGTCACTATGATCCGGTTCCGCCGCAGGTGCAGCAACAGTTGTCCGCTGGCTTTAAGCGCCACGAAGAGGATTGATGTCCTCTGTCGCTGGTCTGTTGTTGGTACGAACAGATTGGGTAGAGGGCTGTGCGGTTCCTGCAGGGGCGTGGTTGCGTAGGAAACCACGCCCTTTGGCCGATGGATTTTGCGTGTAGGTGGTCGCATTGCTGTTGTGTGCGCATGCTACTGGGTGCTCAGGAAGGCTTGAATGGCCTCGACAGCATCCTCGGCGTAAAGATCACGGAAGAAATGGTCGGCACCTGACAACACCTTGAGTTGGATGCGTCGGCCATCGGCCTGTGGTTGCACGCGCTCAATGAGACCGGGAACCACTTCGTCACCCTCGGCAGCGATGACTAGGACAGGGACGCGAATTCGGGCCAGCAGCGCAGGGGTGTCAAAGCGGACATCCTCGGTGTAGTAGTTCATAAAACTGCCGGCACTGACGCGGGTCTTGGGGCAATACAGAAAGTCCACTGGGTCGACCAAGGTATTTGTATCGATTTTGGCCATCTTGCCCAGAATAGCAGCTAGGTCGGTGCCGTAGCGTTGTTTGTACCCCTTTGCTGCATAACCCGTCGGCCAGGTTTGCGGGGCTAGCAGTATGACCTTGCGGATGGCCGGGTTCATGCGTTCGGCGGCAAACCACGCGACCTGGTTGCTACCTCGGGAATGACCGATCAGGGTGACGGGACCCGCCTCCTGCGTTTTTAACCAAGTCATCCATGCCTCCAGTTCGTTGAGGGCGTCGGTATGTTTATGGCGTGTGGGAGTGGTGCAGTCATAAGTCCCGTGACGGTTATTGATGCCGAGGCTGAGGTTGATCGCTAATGTATTGAAGCCTCGCTCGGTGAGTTGCTTTTGTACCCCATCGATGAGCTCGGTACGATTGTGGGACAGGGTGCCATGCAGGATCAGGAGCACGCCGTCCTTGAGGGATTTGCCATTGGCAACCTGCAATTGGGCGTTGAGCGTGAGGCCTTGGTGGGCAGTTTGGACTTCGGCGGCATGGCTGCCAAGATTCAGGAACAGAAGTAGTAGCGGAAGGAACAGGGCAAGGATGGGGCGCATGGTGATCTCCAGAGAGGCTGAGGGGTGCATGGTGTGGTGTCAGGGCGGTCGGAGCAATAGCACAATTATCCCGTCCGATTGTCCCGTAGAATAACCTCACCGTATCCGTGACACACCGTTTGCCATGACCGTCATTCGCCAGGAAGACCTCACTCAGTCGATTGCGGACGCGTTTCAGTTTATCGCTGTGTATCACCCACAGGATTTTGTGGCAGCGGTGCATAGGGCCTGGCAACAGGAACAGTCGCCTGCCGCCAAGGATGCGTTGGCGCAGATCCTGGTCAATTCGCGTTTATGTGCCGAGGGGCGGCGGCCGATTTGTCAGGACACCGGTATGGCGGTGGTGTTTATGGATATCGGGATGGGGGTGCGTTTTAGCAGTGACTTGGACTTGCAAGCGATGGTGGACGAGGGCGTGCGGCGTGCCTACACCGATGCCGTCAATCCGCTGCGTGCCTCGGTCTTGACGGATCCGGCGGGTACACGGCGCAATACCCGGGACAATACCCCGGCCGTCCTGCATGTGCGCATGGTTTCGGGAAACCGCGTCGATGTGCGTGTCGCGGCCAAGGGCGGGGGGTCTGAAAACAAGGCACAGTTTGCGGTGCTGAACCCATCGGATTCCATCGTTGAGTGGGTGTTGGAACGGTTGCCGAAGATGGGTGCGGGCTGGTGTCCGCCGGGGGTGCTAGGCATTGGTATCGGGGGGACACCGGAAAAGGCGATGCTACTGGCCAAGGAATCCTTGCTCGCACCCATTGATCTGCCGGAGATGCGTGCTCGGGGGCCACAGAACCGTATCGAGGAGCTGCGCCTGGAAATTTTTGACAAGGCCAATGCGCTGGGCATAGGCGCACAGGGTTTGGGTGGACTCACGACGGTACTGGATGTGAAGATACTCGATTACCCCACTCATGCCGCCAGCCTGCCGGTGGCGATGATCCCCACTTGCGCCGCGACGCGGCATCTGCATTTCACCCTGGATGGCAGTGGCCCGGCCCACTTTGTGCCGCCGCCGCTGTCAAATTGGCCGCAGGTAGCCTGGGAGGGTCCGGCGGGGGCGAAGCGGGTCAATCTGGATACGATCACCCGCGCAGAGATAGCTCGTTGGCGGGCCGGCGATGCGTTGTTG
>SXRG01000007.1 GCA_005793645.1 Burkholderiales bacterium | reverse complement strand
TCCATGGAGAACACGGCGACTGGAAGTCGAGCATCCAACGCCACATTTTCAGCAATGTTGAGCGAAAGTGCCGTCTTGCCCATACTCGGCCGGCCCGCGACGATGATGAGGTCGCCAGGCTGCATTCCCGAGGTCCGCGAATCGAGATCAGCAAACCCCGTTGGCACACCGGTGACATCGCTATCAGAATCACGGTTATAGAGTTCGTCAATACGATTGACTGCGTCAATCAAAAGAGGCTTGATCTCCAGAAAACCCGAGGTGGCACGCGCACCGGCCTCGCGAATCTCGAATACCTTGGCCTCGGCATGATCGAGAATATCTGACGCACTACGACCCGCAGGGTTATAAGCGGCATCGGCAATATCGCCCCCGACAGAAGCAAGACGACGCAATAGGGCCCGCTCGCGCACGATCTCAGCATAGCGACGAATATTGGCCGCAGACGGCGTATTGGCTACGAGGGCGGCAATATAGGCCAACCCCCCTACCTGATCGATCTGGTTATGCGACTCCAGGGCCTCGGCCACGGTAATGGCATCTGCTGCCATATTGTGATCGATGAGACGCGCCATTTGGTGCCAGATGGCACGATGATCCGCACGGTAAAAATCCGCCTCGCCAATCAGATCGGCCACCCGCTCCCACGCACTGTTATCAAGCATGAGTCCGCCCAGCACCGACTGCTCCGCCTCGATGGAGTGTGGTGGAAGTTTCAGTCCCGCCAATTCGGTATCCATTGCCATAGCCTCAAAATTAACACACACCACTCGGTCTCAACTCCGTTGAAACGCGGTAAAAACTCAAGGAGCGCATTTTACACGCCCACCCCAAACCGCAATCCCGTCCCAAAAACAAAAAACCCACCGACCACTGTAAGTGGCCGGCGGGTTTTTTGGGCGATGAGGAGGGTTACTCAGGTCGAACCGTGACCGTGATATCCACCAAGACATCCGAATGCAACGCCAGGGTCAGTGTATTATCACCGATGGCCTTGATCGGGCCGGTCGGCATGCGCACCTGAGCCTTGGCCACATCATGACCTTCGGCCTTGATGGCATCAGCGATGTCAGCATTAGTGACCGAGCCAAACAGACGACCATCCGGACCAGCCTTCTGTACCAGTGTCAAGACGAAACCCTCCAGACGAGCCGCTTGAGCTTGAGCGGCGGCCAGCTTGGCCGCTGCCAGAGCCTCAAGCTCCGCCTTTTTCTGAGCGAAGACTTCAAGGTTAGCGGCTGTAGCACGCCGCGCGATCCCCTTAGGGATCAGAAAATTACGGGCGTAACCGTCTTTGACCCTGACCACATCACCGAGGCCACCCAGATTGATTACTTTTTCCATGAGGATGATTTGCATAATAAGTCCTCTTTAGGCGTGGTGCAGATCGGTGTAGGGCAACAGCGCCAAGAAACGGGCACGCTTGATGGCCGTGGTCAGCTGGCGCTGATAGTGCGACTTGGTACCGCTAACGCGGGCCGGCTGGATCTTGCCGTTCTCAGCGATGAATTCCTTCAGGACTTCAACGCCCTTGTAGTCGATCTCTTTGACCTTCTCTACCGTAAAGCGGCAGAATTTGCGACGACGAAACAGAGCGTTACTGCGCTTCTTGTTCTTATCCTTGTCGAGGGGTTTGCGGCGAACGAATGCCATGGTGACTCCTTATACGGTTTCGGTGGCAACAGCGGCCGCTTCAACAGTCTTCTCGGACTGAGGCACCAGCAGGTTGCGGGATTTTTCTTCCTTCATCATCGGCGACTGTTCAATGATCGCTTCATCGCGCTTAATGGTGAGGTGACGGAGAATGGCATCGTTGAAACGAAAACCGTGTTCCAGTTCGTTCAAGGTTTCCTGATCGATCTCGATGTTCATCAGCACATAGTGTGCCTTGTGCATCTTTTGGATGCTGTAAGCCATCTGGCGACGGCCCCAGTCTTCGAGACGATGAATGCGGCCGGAACGACCTTCGATCAAGGTTTTGTAACGCTCGATCATGGCCGGCACCTGCTCGCTTTGGTCCGGATGGACAATAAAAACGATTTCATAGTGACGCATGTTTTTCCTTTTGGGCTAATGGCTTTTGGCTCATGGCCACCGATCGACAGAAGATCTGTACGCCGTGTGGCAAGGTCCGGCAAACATAATCCACCGGAAGACTGCGTATTTTAATACGGAACCTGTGGACAATCAAGCCCAAACACCGTATCGCCCCTCGCTCAAAGCGTGGGCGCTTACCGCGCCGCTAGATCACGCAGTCGATGTAGTAACGGCTGACACCGCTCTCGCGTTCCTTCACCAAACCGTGCACATCGGTCTCGAAGCCCGGGAATTGATCGTTAAAATTGCGCGTGAACTGCAGGTAGCGCACGATAGTGGCATTGAACCGCTCACCGGGAATCAACAATGGGATACCCGGCGGATACGGTGTGAGCAGGATGGCCGTGATACGCCCTTCAAGCTGATCAATGGCAACGCGCTCAATCTCGCGGTGCGCCATCTTGGCGAAGGCATCAGCCGGACGCATGGCAGGCACCATGTCGGACAGATACATCTCCGTGGTAAGCCGGGCCACATCGTTGGCCTTGTACACCGCGTGAATCTGCTGACAAAGGTCTTTCAGACCGATGCGTTCATAACGCGAGTGCTTAGTAACAAACTCGGGCATCACACGCCACAAGGGTTGATTCTTGTCATAATCATCCTTGAATTGCTGCAACTCAGTGACCATCGTGTTCCAGCGGCCCTTAGTGATGCCAATGGTGAACATAATAAAAAAGCTGTACAGGCCGCATTTCTCGACGATAACGCCGTGTTCGGCGAGATATTTGGTGACGATGGCGGCAGGAATACCCCAGTCAGCGAAGTCTCCATCCACATCCAGGCCTGGAGTGATGACCGTAGCCTTGATCGGATCAAGCAGGTTGAAGCCGTCGGCAAGTTGACCAAAACCGTGCCAGCGTTCGCCCGGCTTCAGCATCCAGGCTTCGCGTTCCTCGATACCTTCTTCGGACAGGTCATCCGGCCCCCAAACCTTGAACCACCAGTCAACACCCCACTCCTCATCCACCTTGCGCATGGCACGACGGAAATCCAGGGCCTCGGCAATCGACTCCTCCACCAAGGCGGTACCCGCCGGCGCTTCCATCATCGCGGCCGCCACATCACACGAGGCGATAATGGAATATTGCGGCGAGGTTGAGGTATGCATCAAATAGGCCTCGTTGAAAACATCACGATCGAGTTTGCGCGACTCGGATTCCTGAACCAGGATTTGTGATGCCTGGCTTAAACCGGCCAACAACTTGTGGGTCGATTGAGTCGAAAACACCATCGAATCCTTGCAGCGTGGCCGGTCGGCACCAATGGCGTGGTAATCCCCATAAAAATCGTGGAAGGCCGCGTGCGGCAGCCAGGCCTCGTCAAAATGCAAGGTATCTATCCGGCCATCAAGCATCTCCTTGATCTCTTCGACATTGTAAAGAATGCCGTCGTAAGTCGATTGCGTAATAGTCAGCACGCGCGGCTTGGCGTTCTTGTCACTGGCGAACGGGTGCGCCGCAATCTTGGCCCGGATGTTCTCCCAAACAAATTCACTTTTCGGGATCGGCCCGATAATGCCGTAGTTGTTGCGCGTTGGCATCAGAAAAACCGGAATCGCACCGGTCATGATGATCGAATGCAGGATTGACTTGTGACAGTTACGGTCAACCACAACGATATCGCCAGGCGCCACGGTAGAGTGCCAGACGATCTTGTTCGAGGTCGATGTGCCATTGGTGACAAAAAACAAATGATCAGCGTTGAATATGCGCGCCGCATTACGCTCGGAGGCGGCCACCGGGCCAGTGTGATCAAGCAACTGACCAAGCTCTTCAACAGCATTGCAAACATCGGCACGCAACATGTTCTCGCCAAAGAACTGGTGGAACATCTGGCCCACTGGCGATTTCAAGAAAGCCACACCACCGGAATGTCCTGGGCAATGCCACGAGTACGAACCATCGGCGGCGTAGTGCGTCAGTGCGCGGAAGAACGGTGGCGGCAAGCTGTCCAAATAAGCCGTCGCCTCGCGCTTGATGCTGCGCGCAATGAACTCCGGTGTATCTTCAAACATGTGAATGAAGCCGTGTAGTTCACGAAGGACATCATTGGGAATATGGCGGCTAGTGCGCGTCTCACCATACAAGAAAATGGGGATTTCAGTATTACGCTGGCGAATCTCGCCTACGAATCCACGCAGATCAGAAATAGCCTTTCCAGTGGCCACCACGGACGAAAACTCCTCGTCGTCGATCGACAGGATGAAGGCCGAAGCGCGACTCTGTTGTTGTGCGAACGAGGTCAAGTCACCATAACTGGTGACCCCGAGCACCTCCAGACCTTCCTTCTCAATGGCCTCGGCCAACGCGCGAATACCCAGCCCCGAGGTATTTTCGGAACGAAAGTCTTCGTCAATGATAACGACGGGAAAACGAAAACGCATGGGTCCGCTCCAGTAGCGATAAGGAATTGCGCGGATTATAGGAATTCCCGCACGCTGTGGCGTTAAATCTTCGGCAAGGTAACGCCGGTCTGCCCCTGATATTTGCCGCCACGATCGCGATACGATGTTTCGCAGACTTCATCCGACTCAAAGAACAACATCTGCGCTACACCCTCGTTGGC
>SXRG01000061.1 GCA_005793645.1 Burkholderiales bacterium | reverse complement strand
CTTCAGATCGCAGGCATCCAACCTTGAGCTCGGTGGCATCACGCACGCAACCTGGCAAGCGACCCGGATTCTTCGTCACTTTGCCGATCTGATCATTATCGAAACCGTGGGAATCGGCCAGAACGAGATTCTGAGTATTTGTGACGGCAAGACCGACCCGGATTGGATCGCGATGGACCTGGTCTCGCAGGCCGAACATGACGAACTGGCGCAGGCCATCCTGATCTCGCCTGATGCTGCGTTCCTCGATGCGGTGGTGGCCAGTATCGAAAGGCTAATGCCTACCATGCCCCGCGAAGCGGTGATCCGCACCTCGATAACCACGCGGGGGGGGCTGATTCTGTGTCGTGATCTGGATGAAGCGGCTGAAATCGGAAACTTCATCGCCCCGGAACACCTAGAACTTTCGGTGGCAGACCCCGATGCGATGCTACCCAAGATTCGCCATGCGGGTGCCATTTTCATGGGGCGTAACACCTGCGAGGCGCTGGGTGACTATTGCGCCGGCCCTAATCATGTGTTGCCCACCTCGCGCACGGCGCGTTTTTCTTCGCCGCTCGGCGTGTACGACTTCCAGAAGCGATCCTCGATCATCCATGTGTCCGATGCCGGGGCGCAGACGCTGGGCCGGGTAGCGGCAGCGCTGGCCTATGGCGAGGGCCTGCAGGCTCACGCTCGTTCGGCTGAATATCGACTGAAATGACCGTGCGATGAGCCGTTTCTGGAGCGATGTGACGCAGGGCCTGACGCCTTATATTCCGGGCGAGCAGCCAAAACTCGCCAATCTGGTCAAGCTCAACACGAACGAAAACCCGTATCCGCCCAGTCCCCGGGTGATTGATGCGCTGCGGGCGACAGCGGATGATCGTCTGCGTCTGTACCCCGACCCGACTTCGCAACAGTTGCGCGAGGCGATTGGAACATTTCATGGCCTGTCGATCGATCAGATATTTGTCGGAAACGGATCGGATGAGGTGTTGGCGCATGCGTTTTTGGGTCTGCTCAAGCATGACCTGCCCATCCTGTTCCCGGATATCTCCTACAGCTTCTATCCGGTCTATTGTGGCCTGTACCAGATTGCCTGGCGCGAGATGCCCCTAGCAGCGGATTTTTCGATCCATGTCGATGATTATCTGGATGTGCCCAACGGTGGGATCATATTCCCCAACCCCAATGCCCCGACCGGAATCGCGCTGCCTGTGACGGAGGTTGAACGCTTGGTGGCCGGAAACCCCAATGTTGTGGTGGTGGTCGATGAGGCCTATGTCGATTTCTGTGGCGAGACGGCGCTACCGCTGATCGATCGTTATCCGAACCTGTTGGTGGTGCGCACCCTGTCCAAGGCGCATTCGCTGGCCGGGTTGCGCGTAGGCTATGCGTTGGGCCACCCTGATCTGATCGAGGGCCTCAACCGGGTCAAGGATAGCTTTAATTCTTACCCGCTTGATCGTTTTGCTCAGGTCGGTGCTACCGCATGCATGCAGGATCGTCCGTATTTCGAACAGTGCCGCGACCGCGTGATTGCCAGCCGCGAACGGCTCTCCGCCGGGCTGCGAGGGCTAGGCTTCGAGGTGCTACCGTCTGGCGCAAACTTCGTGTTTGCGCGCCATTCTGCACATGCCGGCGCCGATCTGGCCGCCGCCCTGCGCAGCCGAAGCATCATCGTGCGCCACTTCAAACAACCGGCGCGCATCGATCCGTTTCTGCGCATCACGGTCGGCACGGATGCCGAATGCGATGCGCTATTGGCAGCGTTGACTGGAATCTGTGGTTAAAATCACGGCTCTTTTACAAAGATATTGCCATGCGTACTGCGACCGTTAACCGTAACACCCTGGAAACCCGCATTGGGGTCAGCCTCAATCTGGAGGGTACAGGTCAGGCCAGCCTTAACAGTGGTGTGCCTTTTCTCGATCATATGCTCGACCAGATTGCGCGGCATGGCTTGATTGATCTGACCGTTACCGCCGAGGGCGATCTGCAGATTGATGCCCATCATACGGTGGAAGACATCGGGATCTCGATTGGCCAGGCCTTTGCACAGGCCATTGGCGATAAGAAGGGTATTCGCCGTTATGGTCATGCCTATGTGCCGCTGGATGAGGCGCTGTCGCGTGTGGTGATCGACCTGTCCGGTCGGCCGGGTATGGAGTTCCAGTGCGACTTCGCGCGTGCTCGCGTGGGTGATTTCGATGTTGATCTTATCCATGAGTTTTTCCAGGGTTTTATCAATCACGCTGGCGTGACCCTGCATATTGACAACCTGCGCGGCGATAACGCCCACCATCAGGCCGAGACGATATTCAAGGCGTTTGGCCGGGCGCTGCGTATGGCGCTGGAGGCTGATGTTCGCATGGGCGATGTACTGCCTTCCACCAAAGGTGCGCTGTAACGATGATTGCGGTCGTTGATTACGGCATGGGCAATCTGCATTCGGTGGCCAAGGCACTGGAACATGTGGCTGACGGGCAGTCCATCGTTGTGACCTCTGACCCCGCGATGATCGCTGCGGCATCTCGCGTGGTATTTCCCGGTCAGGGTGCGGCGCCGGACTGCATGCGCGCCATCGACGCACACGGTCTGCGCGAGGCAATTCAAACGGCCGCAGAGACCAAGCCGTTTCTAGGTATCTGCATGGGCCTGCAGGTGTTGTTCGAACGCAGCGCCGAAGGCGATACTTCGTGTCTGGGCTTGTTTGATGGCGTTGTGCAACGCTTTGCCTCTGATTTGCAGACGGCGGCCGGTGAACGGTTGAAGGTACCTCACATGGGTTGGAATACTGTGCGCCAGGTGGGTGAGCACCCCTTGTGGGCGGGTATTGCCGACGGCGAACGCTTTTATTTTGTGCATAGTTATTTTGTCGTGCCGCAAGATCGCGCCATCGTCGCCGGTGAGGCCGATTACCCCACGCCATTTACCTGTGCCGTAGCCCGCGACAACCGGTTCGCGGTACAGTTCCATCCTGAAAAAAGCGCTGCTGCTGGGCTGCGCCTATTGAACAATTTTGTGACTTGGCAACCCTAAGCCCCAACTGTAATTTAAAACTGTGAATCCCCTGACATCATGATTCTGATTCCCGCAATCGACCTCAAGGACGGCCAGTGTGTGCGCCTGCGTCAAGGAGAAATGGATAGCGCCACTGTATTTTCTGATGACCCGGCCGCTATGGCCAGTCACTGGCTGGCGTTGGGCGCGCGTCGCCTGCATCTGGTAGATTTGAACGGTGCCTTTGCTGGCAAGCCGAAGAATTCGGCGGCGATTGAGGGCATTATCAAGGCAGTGGGTATTGATATTCCCGTGCAATTGGGAGGCGGCATTCGCGATCTGGACACCATCGAGCGCTATCTCGACACGGGTCTGCGCTATGTCATCCTGGGCAGTGCAGCGGTCAAGGACCCCGGCTTTCTGCATGACGCTTGCGATGCCTTTCCAGGCCACATCATTGTTGGTCTCGATGCCAAGGACGGTAAGGTGGCGGTCGATGGCTGGTCCAAGGTGACGCATCACGATGTCGTCGATCTGGCGCAACGATTTCAGGATTACGGGGTTGAATCGGTAGTGTACACCGACATTGGCCGCGACGGCATGATGTCCGGTGTCAATATCGAATCGACCGTGGCCTTGGCACGCGCCCTGCACATTCCGGTGATCGCCAGCGGTGGCATCACTAATCTTGATGACATTCGGGCCCTTTGCGCGGTGGCGGGAGAGGGTATTGAGGGTGCCATCACCGGTCGGGCCATTTACGAAGGTACGCTCGATTTCGCTGCGGGTCAGCGGCTGGCCGACGAGTTGATCGCCTGACCGATGGGGCTCGCCAAGCGCATCATTCCCTGTATGGATGTGACCGCCGGTCGCGTGGTCAAGGGCGTACAGTTTCTTAACCTGCGCGATGCCGGAGATCCGGTTGAGATTGCGCGGCGTTATGACGAACAGGGTGCGGACGAGTTGACCTTTCTCGACATTACGGCGACATCTGATAACCGCGACTTGATTTTGCACATCATCGATGCGGTCGCATCGCAGGTGTTTATTCCGCTTACCGTCGGTGGGGGGGTTCGCGTGCCGGACGATGTACGGCGGCTACTTAACGCGGGGGCCGACAAGGTGTCGATCAACACGGCAGCGGTGTTCAACCCCCAGGTAGTGAAGGATGCCGCTGACCGCTTTGGCAGTCAGTGCATCGTGGTGGCCATAGATGCCAAGCAGACGGTGTGGGGCGCAGCACCCAGGTGGGAGATTTTTACTCACGGCGGACGAAAGCCGACCGGCATTGACGCGGTGGAATGGGCGAAGAAGATGCAAGAACTGGGTGCGGGCGAGATCTTGCTGACCAGTATGGATCGTGACGGTGCTAAATCGGGCTTCGATCTTAATCTGACGCGCGCGGTGAGCGATGCGTTGAGCATCCCGGTGATTGCCAGTGGCGGCGTAGGCAACCTGCAACACCTAGCCGACGGCGTGCAGAAGGGTGGTGCGGATGCGGTGCTGGCGGCATCCATCTTTCACTTTGGCGAGTACACCGTGCGTGAGGCCAAGGATGTCATGCGCGAGCGGGGCATCGAGGTGAGATCATGACGGCTCTGATGATCGATTGGATTGATCAGATTCGCTGGCCAGAGGGGGGCGCAGAGGCAGGCATCCTGCCAGCCATTGCTCAGGACGCTGATAACGGCGATATCCTCATGGTGGCGTGGATGAACCGCGAGGCCCTGGCAAAGACCGCCGAATTGGGTGAGGCCGTGTACTATTCGCGCTCGCGCCAGCGGTTGTGGCACAAGGGCGAGGAGTCCGGACATACCCAGCAGGTGGTGGAGATCCGCACTGACTGTGACCGGGATGTGATCTTGCTCAAGGTGCGACAGACGGGCGGTATTGCCTGTCACACGGGCCGTCGGAGCTGTTTTTTTGAGCGGCTGATCGATGGTGCGTGGCAGGTTACGGCCCCCGTGTTAAAAGACCCAGAGACCTTTTACAAATGAATGAAGCTATTTTGAGCCGCTTGGCCGATACCTTGGAGGCGCGTCGTGACGCGGATCCGGCAAATTCTTATGTGGCCAAACTGTATGCCAAGGGGCTGGACGCGATCCTGAAGAAGGTAGCAGAGGAGGCCGCCGAGACGATCATGGCGGCCAAGGATGGCGATGCGGACAAGATTATTTATGAAACCGCAGACCTATGGTTTCATAGCCTGGTGCTATTGGCGCAACAGGGCATCCGTCCGGAGGCGGTGCTGAATGAACTGGCGCGCCGCGAAGGTCTCTCCGGATTGACGGAGAAGGCGCAACGAAAGGAAATCGCTTGAGCGACTGTATCTTCTGCAAGATCGTGGCAGGTGATATTCCCTGCAAGAAGGTGTACGAGGACGGCGAACTGCTGGCTTTCCATGACATCAACCCGGTTGCGCCGGTGCATTTCATGATTATCCCGAAGGCGCATATTGCCCGTCTGGATGAGGCACATGCCAAGCATGAATTGTTGTTGGGTCGGATGTTGCTGTTGGCACCGATCCTAGCCAAGGCGCAGGGTTTGAACAATGGTTTTCGCACCGTTATTAATACGGGTCCCGGCGGTGGGCAAGATGTGTATCACCTGCATATGCACATATTTGGCGGTGAATCTGCGGACTTTCGTCCGCATCGAATGTAATTTTTAAGGAGAGAGACATGGGTAGTTTTAGCCTCTGGCATTGGGTGAGTGTGTTGTTGATTGTGTTGTTGATCTTCGGTACCAAGAAGCTGCGCAACATGGGTGGTGATCTTGGCGGCGCCGTCAAGAATTTCAAGGATGCCATGAACGAAGAGAAGAACAAGGGTTCGGCCCCTACGGAGCTGCCGCGTCAAGACAATATTGCTGGCCATACCGTCGAGGGCGAGGTCAAGAACAGGCAGCAATCCTGACATTGAAGCCACGAGCGGAGCGTGGAGAACAGAGAGCAGACATGCTCTCGGCGCTTCGCTCTGGATGCTTAATCCCCGGCTCCTGAATCTTGACTCTCAACTGACCTTTCATGTTTGACATTGGTTTTTCTGAACTCCTCGTTATTGGCATTGTTGCCTTGGTCGTGATTGGCCCAGAGCGTTTGCCCAAGGTCGCCCGTACGGTGGGGAGTTGGTTGGGAAAGCTCAACCGTTATGCCGCTCAGGTCAAAGAAGATGTCAACCGTGAGATGCGACTCGAAGAGCTGAAGAAGTTGCAGAATGAGATGCAGATTTCGGCGCAAAAATATGAAATCATCGCGGCCGAAACTGAACTTGCTCTGAAACGCGACTTGAACCCCGATGAACGCCTGTCAGTTGCCCTCGGCGTGACAGATAGCGCGGAGGCGCAGACGGCCAAGGAAGATGCCGGGGCGGATGCTGAGTTGGATGCCGCTGGCCCGCGCGCAATTATTGAATATGCCCATCCCGAGATTGATCGCTTGCCGGTCGAGGATAGCCTGAATGAGGTGATTGAGGGCGATGAGATGGCCGCGGTGGCGCCCGATCCTGCCTTGATCCCGCCTCCGACCGATACATCCCGTCAGGCGGTACTGTTTTAATGGATAGTCAGCAGACCTTCATTAACCACTTGTTGGAGCTGCGCGACCGTTTGTTGCGTGCGGCCCTGGCTTGGATTGCCCTGTTCGTATGCTTGTTTCCGTGGGCAAACGACCTCTATGCCCTGCTGGCGCAGCCGATGCTAAATAGTTTGCCAAAGGGTGGACAGATGATCGCTACGGATGTGGTTACGCCGTTCTTCGTGCCGGTCAAGGTGGCTATGATGACGGCCTTCCTGGGGGCTTTGCCTTACATCCTCTACCAGGTTTGGTCCTTCATCGCGCCCGGTCTTTACGCGCACGAAAAGAGGATGATCGTACCGTTGACCGTGGCGAGTCTGTTCCTTTTTGTTTGCGGCATGGCCTTTGCCTATTTCCTGGTCTTTCCGGTGGTGTTTGGTTTTGTGGTGGGTATTGCCCCGCAGGGCGTAGCTGTGATGACAGACATCAACAAGTACCTCGATTTTGTGATCACCATGTTCCTAGCCTTCGGGATTACCTTTGAAGTTCCCATCGTTGTGATTGCTCTCGCTCTGATGGGCATGGTCAGTATTGAGAAGTTTCGCGAGGCGCGGCCCTATGTCATCGTCGGCGCCTTTGTGATCGGCGCCATCTTCACCCCGCCGGATGTCATTTCTCAGTTGATGCTCGCCATCCCGCTCTGGTTGCTCTATGAGTTGGGGGTCATCATTGCGGCCGTTCTGGTGCGCAACCGTTCGATCACCCCTCCGGCTTCCGATTATCAGCCGATGACGGACGCTGAGATGGATGCCGAACTCGATCGCATCGAGGCCGAGCAGAAGTAATCGATCCCCCTGATGCACCATGGCGTGGCATCAGAAGCACCGTTTTGGTGCAATACGAGGGACAAGCCCCGTTTGTCGTGTTTTGGCGGGTGCGTGCGCTGAGTTGAGTTTCCAGAAACCTGCGCCGTCGATTCAAGAGATATCAACAAACTGGAAGCGAATCATGGTCATTCAAGGGCCCTGGTGGAATTGGGCGGGCGCTGTGCCATGGGTATCGCGTTGGGTCTTGTTGTTTGGCATCGTTATTGCTTTTTGTTTGGGATCCGTTTTTCAGTTATCAAGAAACCCTCTCATGGAAACGCTCAAGTCTGGCTCAGATGTCCTCTTCGTCCTTCTGGGGGCCATCATGGTCCTCGCCATGCATGCGGGGTTTGCCTTTCTGGAACTGGGTACGGTGCGGCGCAAGAACCAGGTTAACGCCCTGGTCAAGATCATGACGGATTTTTCGATCTCGACCGTCGCCTATTTCTTCGTGGGTTACAGCCTGGCCTATGGGGTTGATTTCTTCTCTGGCGCCGAGGTTCTGGCTGAAAAGAACGGTTTTGCTTTGGTCAAATTTTTCTTTCTGTTGACCTTTGCTGCCGCGATTCCTGCCATCGTCTCCGGCGGGATTGCCGAGCGTGCCTGCTTTAATCCGCAACTGGCAGCGACATTTTTGCTCGTAGGCTTCGTCTACCCCTTCTTTGAGGGTATGGTCTGGAATGGCAACTATGGGGTGCAGGCTTGGATGGAGGCCAATCTGGGGGCCAAGTTTCATGACTTTGCCGGCTCCGTAGTGGTGCATGCGGTTGGTGGCTGGATTGCTCTGCCGGCTGTCCTGCTTTTGGGTGCACGGCGTGGCCGTTATCATAAGGACGGCCGGGTGGCGGCGCATCCTCCGTCCAGCATCCCGTTTCTGGCCTTGGGGGCCTGGATCCTCACCGTCGGCTGGTTTGGTTTCAATGTGATGTCGGCGCAGGCTGTGGAAGCGGTTTCTGGCCTGGTCGCCGTTAACTCGTTGATGGCTATGGTGGGTGGCACTCTGGCGGCCCTGGTCATCGGTAAGAACGACCCCGGTTTTATCCACAATGGTCCGCTCGCCGGTCTGGTGGCGGTCTGCGCGGGTTCGGACTTGATGCATCCGTTGGGTGCCCTGGCTACTGGCGCGGTGGCTGGTGGCTTGTTCGTGTGGATGTTTACCATTACTCAGAATCGTTGGCGGATCGATGACGTGTTGGGTGTCTGGCCCTTGCACGGCCTGTGCGGTGCCTGGGGCGGTATTGCGGCCGGTATTTTTGGCTTGACCGCCTTGGGGGGGATAGGTGGGGTGACCTTCACGGCGCAACTGGCGGGTACTGTGTTGGGTGTAGTCATTGCGGTGGCGGGTGGGGGATTGGTTTACGGTGCTCTCAAGGTGATGGTTGGCATCCGCCTAGACGCAGAGCAGGAGTTTGAGGGAGCTGATCTCTCCATTCACAAGATTTCTTCAATGCCGGAGCGTGAGACCAACTGGTAGATTAACCAGTGGCTTAAGCAGTAGCTTAAGCAGTGGCCCAGTCGTCGGATATTGTCGCATCACCGATGTGGCGGTTGACGACTCTCTGCCCAGTTCCTGTTATTGTTGCGCCGTGCTGTTTTTATACGGTTGTGACGATGCCCCATCAATCCACGGAACTCTCCCATAAATCCCGTCACGGATGGCTTATCGCCGGGGTGGTTATTCTGCTGCTGGCGGCTGCGGGTGGCCTGTCGGTCTGGATTGATGGCAAGGCAACAGTCACCGGGGCCTCCGCCGCGCGTGATTCGATGGGCAAGCCCGGAAATCGTCCCCAACCGGTACAGGTTCTGGCCGCGCGGCAGGCAGATTTCTCTGTCTGGCTCGATGCTATCGGAACGGTTATTCCCAACCGGGTGGTCACGGTGCGGACGCGTGTCGACGGGGTATTGCAAAAGCTTGCCTTTCGCGAAGGGCACCGGGTGAAGAAGGGCGATCTTCTGGCTGAGATTGATGCGCACCCGTTTCAGATCCTGCTTGATCAGGCCCAGGGACAACTGATCCGCGATCAGGCCCTGCTGGACAACGCCCAGCGTGACCTCGTGCGCTACAAGGATTTGTGGGCCAAGGATGCGGCCTCCCGGCAACAACTCGATACGCAGGAGGCCTTGGTGCGTCAGTATCAAGGCGCCTTGGCGATTGATCGAGCACAGGTTGAGCATGCCCGTCTGCAACTGTCTTACACCCGCATTCTGGCCCCGCTGGATGGGCAGATTGGTCTGCGGCAGACGGATGTGGGCAACTTGGTGCGGGCGAACGATGTGCCGGGCCTAGCCGTGATTACTCAGACTCAGCCGGCCAATCTGATCTTTGCGTTACCTGAGCGGCACCTTTCTACGCTGCGGACACGCCAGACCCGGCAGCCGCTACGCGTGGAGGCTTGGGATGTCGGGCAGCGCGAACGACTGGCCGTTGGTCGGCTCCTGAGCCTCGACAACCAGATTGATACCGCGACCGGAACGATTCGCCTCAAGGCCGAGTTTGATAACCATGATGCGCGTCTGTACGCCAACCAGTTCGTCAATGTGCGTCTGTTGCTGGAGGTACGCCCACAGGTCTTGCAAATTCCGGTTAATGCCATTCAGCGCGGTTCACGGGGGGCTTTTGTTTATCGGGTTGCAACGGACGGGCACCTTGCCGTTGTGCCGGTGACACCGGATGCAAGCGAGGCCGGCTGGACTGCCATTGCCGTGGGTGATGCGATCAAGGTGGGCGATCGTCTGGTGGTTGATGGGGCCGATCGTCTGCGTGAGGGTGCGATGGTGCGCGTCGTGACCATGGAGAAGGGCGTAGCTAGCAACGCTCAGTCGGGTGCCAGCCTGTCAGGAAAATCTAGCCCTGGAGAGGCTAAGCATATGGGCAAAGGGAAGCCGCCGGCACAATGAATTTCTCGCGTTTGTTTGTCCTGCGCCCGATTGCCACGAGCCTGATCATGCTGGCGATCCTGCTTGGCGGGTTGATCGCCTATCGGATGCTGCCTTTGTCGGCCCTGCCGGAGATCGATTACCCGACCATCGAGGTGACTACCCTTTATCCCGGGGCGAGTCCTGACTGGATGACGGCCGGCGTGACGACCCCGTTGGAGCGTCAGTTTGGTCAACTGCCCGGACTACAGCAGATGTCTTCGACCAGTTCAGGTGGCGCTTCGCTGATCACCTTGCGTTTCAATCTCGATCTGCCGCTGGATGTGGCCGAGCAACAGGTGCAGGCGGCCATCAATGCGGCGACCCAGCTTCTCCCGAACGACTTGCCCATGCCGCCGCTGTATAGCAAGGTCAACCCGGCCGATGCGCCGATTTTGACACTGGCGGTGACCTCGGACCATCAAACGATCCCGGCCATTCATGATCTGGTTGAGACCCGGCTGGCGCAGAAACTGGCCCAAGTGTCGGGGGTGGGGCGGGTCAGTATTGCCGGCGGGCGCCGCCCGGCTGTGCGGGTGCAGGTCAACCCGCAGGCACTGGCGGCTGCAGGGCTGACCTTCGCCGATGTCCGCATGGCTATCGCCAATGCCAATGTTCATCTTCCCAAGGGGAGTTTTGATGGACCGCAACGGGCCACCACATTGGATGTTAACGACCAGTTGCAGTCGGTAGATGCCTATCGGGCCTTGATTTTGGCTTGGCGTAATGGCAGTCCGCTGCGCCTAGGGAGCGTTGCCGAGGTTGTGCACGATGCCGAAAACACGCGTCTGGCGGCCTGGTCTGGTGAACAGGCGGCCGTGATTCTGCAGGTGCAACGCCAACCCGGCGCGAATGTGGTTGAGGTGGCTGATCAGGTCAAGGCCCTGTTGCCGCAGTTGCAGGCCAGTCTGCCGGGAAGTCTTAATGTGGCCCTGCTGGCCGATCGTACGGTGACGGTGCGCGCTTCGGTCGCTGCAGTACAGTTTGAGTTGCTGTTGGCCGTCGCCCTGGTTGTGATGGTGATTTTTCTTTTCTTGCGCAGTCTGTCGGCGACACTCATTCCCAGTCTCGCTGTGCCATTGTCCCTAGTTGGCACCTTTGGGGTCATGTATTTGTCGGGGTTTTCTCTTAATAACCTGACATTGATGGCCCTGACCATCGCCACTGGCTTTGTGGTGGATGACGCTATTGTCATGGTTGAGGTTATCGCGCGTCGGGTTGAGGCGGGAGAGCGAGCGATTGACGCGGCGATTCAGGGTGCACGGCAGATCGGTTTCACAATCCTGTCGTTGACCTTTTCGTTGCTTGCCGTGCTGATTCCTCTGCTCTTCATGGGTGATGTCGTGGGACGCTTGTTTCATGAATTTGTCATCACACTGGCAGCGGCCATCCTGATTTCCGCCTTTGTGTCTCTGACCCTGACTCCCATGCTATCGGCGCGCTTGCTGCGGCGCGAGGTTGAGCCGCCGCGTTGGTTGAGGGCGTTGGTGGCCTACTATGAGCGCGCCCTGCAATGGGTTCTGGCCCGCCAGCCGCTGGCCCTGATGGCCTTTGCACTGACCCTAATCCTGACTGTTGTCCTCTATGTCTTCATCCCAAAGGGGTTCTTTCCAGTGCAGGACACTGGCCTATTGCAGGGGGTGACCCAGGCCCCTGGCACTATTTCTTTTACCGCCATGAGTGTGCGTCAACAGGCCTTGGTGCAGGCGTTGTTACGCGATCCGGCCGTGGCGGCGGTTGCTTCGCACATTGGAGTTGATGGGGGCAATGCGACCCTCAACAGTGGGCGACTCTCCATTACCCTCAAGCCTTTGGCCGAGCGCGATCTGGCACCGCAGGTGATGGCCCGTCTGGCCGCTGTTGCCGAACAGGTGCCGGGCATTCGGCTTTACCTGCAACCGATTCAAGACCTCAGCGTGGAAGATCAGGTAGCGCGTACTCAGTACCGCTTTCTGCTTAGTTCTCCAGACCGTGCAGCCCTGAGCCAGTGGACCCCGCGACTCGTTGAGCGTCTGCAAGCCCTTCCGGCGCTGCGGGATGTTACTGGAGACCTGCAGGAAGATGGGCTTGAGGCGCGACTGGAAATTGATCGTGATGCGGCGGCACGACTGGGTATCCGCTTGGCGGATATCGACCAGGCCCTCTACGATGCCTTCGGTCAGCGCCAGATCGCTACCGTTTTTACCCAGGCGAATCAGTATCGCATCGTGCTGGAGACGGGGATGGGTAGCGGTTCAGGTTTCATGTCAGGCCCTGATGCCCTGCTGGCGATTCCGGTGGCAACGACCACTGGCCGTCCGGTACCCCTCTCTAGCGTGGTTCGGCTTAGCGAACGGCAGGCTACGCTGGCGATTCGTCATGTGGGTCAGTTCCCGGCTGTTACGATCTCCTTTAATCGGGCACCTGGGGTCTCGTTGGGCGAGGCGGTCGACGCTATTCGCGCCGCCGAGGCTGAGCTGGAGTCTGAGTCTGGGCGGCCGCCGCAGATTGAGACGCGTTTCGAAGGTGCTGCATTAGCCTTTCAGAAATCTCTTGGCTATACCCTGTGGCTAATCGTGGCCGCCATCGTGGTGATGTACATCGTCCTGGGTGTCCTCTATGAGAGCGCGATTCACCCGGTCACGATCCTCTCAACCCTGCCCTCGGCCGGTGTGGGGGCCTTACTTGCGTTGTGGTTGACTGGGCGTGGTCTAGACCTGATTGGCCTGTTGGGGATTTTGCTGTTGATCGGTATAGTCAAGAAAAACGCCATCCTGAAGATAGACTATGCGCTAACGGCGCAGCGCGAGGGTTTGACGCCGCGAGTGGCGATTGAGCAGGCCTGTCTGCTGCGATATCGGCCGATTCTGATGACTACGATGGCGGCCTTGCTCGGGGCCTTGCCGTTGATAGTGGGGCAGGGGATGGGGGCGGAATTGCGTCAACCGTTGGGGATCGCCATGGTGGGTGGTCTCTTGTTGAGTCAGTTGCTGACCCTGTTCACCACGCCAGTCATCTATCTCACCTTCGAGCGTATCCGGTCACGGCGAGGGGAGCATGCGAAAACCCTTGAGCCACGGGCACCATGATCTGGCTTGAACGTCCCGTCGCTGTCACGCTGCTGACCTTGGCGGTGGTTTTGGCGGGTGTCGTAGCCTTTTTTCAGTTACCCGTGGCGCCGTTGCCGCAGGTTGAGTTTCCCACGCTTTCGGTTGAGGCCCAGTTGCAGGGGGCCAGCCCGGAGATTATGGCAACGACTGTGGCGGCGCCGCTGGAGCGGCAACTGGGGCGCATCGCCGGGGTGACGGAGATGACCTCCAGTTCGTCGATGGGCAGTACTCAGATCACCCTGCAGTTTGATCTGGACCGTGACATCGATGGTGCGGTACGCGATGTGCAGGCCGCCATTCAAGCCTCGCGTACCCTGTTGCCCGCCGGGATGTCCAGCCTGCCAAGCTGGCGCAAGCGCAATCCAACCGATGCACCGGCCATGATTCTGGCGCTGACCTCCAAGTACTTGCCCTCCGATACGCTCTACGATGCCGCTTCGACCATTCTGCTGCAGCGCATTGCGCAGATTGACGGGATTGGTGAGGTGCGTATTGGTGGTGCGGCTGCCCCGGCGGTACGCATTGTGTTACCCCCGGAACGCCTGGCACAAAGTGGCATTACGCTTGATCAGGTGCGCCATGGTGTGCGGGATACGATTACCCAGGTCCCCATCGGCAGTCTGGAGATGGGCGGACAGCATTGGCAGATTGCTAAGCAGATAGGTGCTGTGGGGGGGATAAAGACGGCATCGGACCTGCGCCCCGTCGTCATTCGCTATCAGAATCAGGCAGGAGTTCGGTTGGGCGATCTGGGCGAGGTGACGGACTCGGTACAGGATGTGCGGCAGTTCGGCAGTGCCAACGGGGCCAAGGCGGTGATCCTGGTTCTATATCGCCAGCAGGGATCGAATCTGATTGCAACGGTGGACCGGGTTCGGGGTTTGTTGCCGCAGTTGCGTGGCATGATCCCTCCGGGCATTGAACTGGTCGCAGTGATGGACCGCACGCCGACCATTCGCGCCTCGCTACGCGAGGTTGAGCGCAGCCTGGCAATCTCGGTTGGGCTGGTGATCCTGGTGGTCCTGTTGTTCTTGCGTCGCTGGCGCGCTGCGCTTATCCCCAGCGTAGTGATACCGGTCTCTCTGCTGGGCACTTTCGGGGTTATGTATCTGTTCGGCTACAGCCTGGACAACCTCTCCCTCATGGCCCTGACGGTGGCCACAGGTTTCGTGGTTGATGATGCCATCGTGATCCTCGAGGCGATCAGCCGTCATATCGAGGTGGGTCATTCCCCGATGCAGGCGGCACGGCTGGGTTTGCGGCAGGTTGGCTTTACGGTGCTCGCGATCAGCCTAGCGCTGGTTGCGGTATTTATCCCAGTGTTGTTCATGGGAGGGATCGTCGGTCGTTTGCTGCACGAATTTGCGGTGATTCTGAGTGCGGCGATCCTCATCTCGATGCTGGTCTCTCTGCTGATTACGCCAGTGATGTGCGCGCATATCCTTAAACCAAGATCCATTCCCGAAAGGGGATCGGGCCACGCAAGCGTAATCCGTGGCCAGCGGCTGCGGGGGGTGTTGCGCCGTGTGCGGGTGGCTTATCGATTGAGTCTCGCCTGGTCGCTGCGCCATAGCCCACTGATATTGTTGATGTTGGGGTTGGTGATTGCGCTGAATTGGCAGTTGTATCGAGCGATTCCTAAGGGGTTTTTTCCCATCCAGGATACGGGTCGCGTGATGGGCATGATTCGCGCTGATCAGAGCATTTCCTTTCAGGCCATGGAACAAAAGGTGCGTGCCTTTATCGACATCGTGCGTGCCGATCCCGATGTGCGTGGCGTGACCGGCTTTGCTGGAGGGGCGCGTGCCAATACGGGTAGCCTGTTCATCTCCCTCAGACCCTTGGGCGAGCGCACGGCCTCGGCGATGGAGGTGATTGCGCGTCTGCGCAAGAAACTCGCCTCAGTGCCAGGTGCGCGTCTGACCTTGGTGCCTATGCAGGATGTTCGCATCGGTGGGCGTCAGACCGATGCCGAATACCAATTCACCTTGCAATCGGATGATCTTGCCTTGTTGCGACTCTGGGAACCTCAGGTCCGACGGGCCTTGCAACAGATCCCGCAACTGGCGGATGTCATTTCGGATCAGCAAGACAAGGGGTTGCAAGCCCGGCTGGAGGTCGATCGCGATCAGGCCACACGATTAGGCATCAGTATGCAAGCGCTGGAAACGGCCCTGGGAAACGCCTTCAGTCAGCGTCAGATTGCCACCTTGTATCAACAGCAGAATCAATATCCCGTGGTTTTGGAGGTCGATGCGCGGCTTTTACAGTCGCCTGAATCCTTGTACGCCTTTCAGGTGGTGAATGCAGCCGGACAGGCAATCCCTTTGGACCAGTTCGTGCGCGTGGTCCCAGGGTATATGCCGCTGTCCATCCAGCATCAGGGCGGCGCACCGGCGACGACGCTGAGTTTTAATTTGCAGCCCGGGGTGACGCTGGGCGATGCGACCCCGCTGATCCACCAGGCCTTGAGCGATATCGGCCTGCCCAGACAGGTGCGCGGTAACTTTGAGGGCAAGGCGCGAGCCTTTCAGCAATCCCTGGCTAGCCAGCCCTGGCTGATCCTCGCCACCTTGGTGAGCCTGTACTTGCTGCTCGGTATCCTTTACGAGAATCTGATCCATCCACTTACTATCCTGTCCACGCTACCCTCGGCGGGTATGGGTGCGCTCCTGGCGCTGATGGTGTTTGGCACGGAGTTCAGCGTCATCGCCCTGATTGCCATTTTTCTGCTCATTGGCCTGGTGATGAAAAATGCCATCCTGATGATTGACTATGCCATTGATCGCCAGCGTCGTTACCAAGTCAGTGCCGCGCACGCCATTTATCGGGCGGCGCAATTGCGCTTCCGGCCTATTTTGATGACTACGGTGACTGCCATCTGCGGTGCGCTGCCATTGGCTATGGGCGGTGGTGAGGGTGCCGAATTGCGCCAGCCGCTGGGTATCGCCCTCGTGGGTGGTTTGTTAATTTCGCAGATTTTGACGTTCTACACCACGCCGGTGATGTATATCTATCTTGATCGAGCCGCCAGGGCATTGAATTCAAGCTTAAAATTTATCCGACATTTCCGTAGGTGAACTGCATCATGTCCCTGACCCCCTGCGCATCCAAGCGATTCATGGCCTTTCTGGTGGCCACAGGGCTTGCCGCCTGTTCGACCGGGCCAGCTCATGTACGCCCCGCCGTGGCTTTGCCGGCGCAGTTTGAGGTCACGCTGGCGTCTGCTGATTGGCAGGTTCGCAATCCCCAAGGATTTACTTCCTCTGAGGCTGTATGGGCTGTCTTTGAAGATGCGCAATTGACGCGCTTGCAAACGGCTGCCGGGCAGGGAAGTCAGACTCTGAAGGCGGTCGAGGCACGCTACCGTTCCGCACAGGCGGCCTTGCAGATCAGCGAAGCCGTGCGTTTGCCGCAACTGGATAGTCGTCTGAAGATGAATCAGAACCACGACACGGGAAGCAGCAGCAGCGCATCGTTGAGTATGGGGGTGAGTTGGGAAGTGGATCTGTGGGGCCGAATTGGCCGCGTGGTGGAGGGCGCTACGGCGATCACCGAGGCCGGGGCGTACGACCTGGCGGCTGCGCGCCTTAGCCTGCAGGCGCTGGTGGCTCAGATGTATTTTCAGTGGCGTGCAAACGAGGCAGAGG
>SXRG01000060.1 GCA_005793645.1 Burkholderiales bacterium | reverse complement strand
TCGGTGTACAGGCGGGTGGTGCGTGGGTGATAGTTTCCGGTACCGAGGTGCGCGTAGCGACGGATCTTGCCGTCTTCGCGGCGCACTACCAGCGCCAGCTTGGCGTGGGTCTTGTAACCGACCACACCGTAGACGATATGGGCACCGGCCTTTTCCAGGCGCTCGGCCCAGTTGATGTTGGCTTCTTCGTCAAAACGGGCCATCAGTTCGACCACGGCAGTGACCTCTTTGCCATTTTGTGCGGCGGCAATCAGGTGTTGCATCAATTCGGATTCGCTGCCGGTGCGGTATACGGTGAGCTTGATGGCCAGGACCTGCTTGTCGACCGAGGCCTGGCGCAGAAAATCCATAACCGGCTGGAAGCTCTGGTAGGGGTGATGGAGGAGGATATCTCCTTGTGAGGTGGCCTTGAAAATATCGGGATGTTTGAGCAAGTGGGAGGGGAGGGTGGCGGTGAAGGGCGGGAACTTGAGGTCCGGTCGATCAACCAGGTCCGGCACATTCATCAACCGCACCAGGTTAACCGGGCCATTGACCTGATAGAGGTCCTTTTCGTTCATATTGAATTGCTGCAGTAGGAAATTGCGCATCTCGGTCGGACAACTGTCGGCCACCTCCAGGCGTACGGCGTTTCCAAAGTGGCGTTGTGGTAGCCCACCGGCCAGTTGTTCGCGCAGATTCTTGTTTTCCTCATCGTCCACAAACAATTCGGAATTTCGGGTGACACGGAACTGGTAGCAGCCGAGGACCTCCATGCCAGAGAACAGTTCGCCGACATGGGCGTGCAGGATGGAGGACAGAAACACGAAGCCGTAGTCACAGCCGGAAATCTCGGGGGGCAGTTGAATCACGCGTGGCAAGACGCGTGGCGCCTGCACGACCGCATGGCTCGAGTTACGGCCGAAGGCGTCTTTTCCGGACAGTTCGACGGCGAAGTTGAGACTCTTGTTGATGACATTGGGAAAAGGGTGCGAGGGATCCAGTCCAATAGGGGTGAGGACCGGCATGAGATCACTGAAAAAGAAATTGCGGATCCACTCGGCCTGTTCGTTTGTCCAGTGCGTGCGACGGAAAAAACGGATGCCTTCGGCAGCGAGCGCCGGAAGGACCTCACGGTTGAGGACTTCGTACTGGCGAGCGACGATCTGGTGTGCTGTTTCGGTGATCAAGGCATAGGCTTGGCGCGGGGTCAGACCATCCGGGCCACGCTGGTTGGGGGTAAGTTCCATCTGCTCCTTGATCCCCGAGACGCGGACCTCGAAGAACTCGTCCATGTTGCTGGAGGTAATGCTTAGAAAACGTAACCGTTCCAGAAGCGGGGTAGTCAGGTCCTCGGCCTGGGCTAGGACCCGGCGGTTAAATTCCAGGATGCCAAGTTCACGATTGATGAGGCGGTCTTGTGTGGGCATGGGGTTTCGTAGAGGATTTTGACCAATGCGCATGCTAAGCTAATCGCGACAAGGCTTCCATGACATTTGATGACAATGGCACCGTCCGTTTGACAGGCTTTTGTCATGGAACTTGATCTTGATCAATGTTCTATTTGGGGATATGGATATCTAATGGTAATCAGATTTGCAAATTCGTGATTAGTCTTGATAATTGTCAAGAGTTTGAATGTTTGCATGGCTTGTTGTGGATATAAAGCGGTCTTGAAAAGGAAGGACGGATTATGAATTTGTCAGGAATTCTTGTCGTTGCCAAACCGGAATGGGTGTCTCAGGTTGTTGCTGACCTCGCCGCTCAGGATGGGATTGAAGTACATCAAACTGATCCGGATTCGGGTCGCATCATTGTGGTGCAGGAAGCGACCGACATTCACGCCGAGATTGAGGGTGTGAAACGGATCAAGGCCATGCCCCATGTTGTAATGGCAGATATGGTTTACCACTATTTTGCCGAAGACGAGCAGGAATATGCCGCCATGCCCGCCGAACTGGCCGAGGACACTTCCGTGTGTGTTCCGACCTATCTTAACGCCTGATTATTAGCCAAAGGAGCAGATGTCATGGGAATCACCCGTCGTGAGTTTTTGAAGAATAGTGTGGCCGCCAGTGCGGCTGCGACTGTGGGCTTGCCGTTATCGCAGCAGGCCGAGGCTGCGGTGGCTCAGTCCGAGGCCGGCTGGCAATGGGACAAGGGTGCCTGTCGCTTCTGTGGTACGGGTTGCGGCATCATGATCGCGACCAAGGATGGTCGTATTGTGGCCACCAAGGGTGATCCTAAGGCGCCGGTCAACAAGGGTCTCAACTGTGTGAAGGGCTACTTTAACGGCAAGATCATGTACGGTCAGGACCGTTTGACCCAACCGTTGTTGCGTATGACCGACGGTAAGTTCGACAAGAAGGGCAAGTTCGTGCCGGTGTCGTGGGATACCGCCATGGATGTCATGGTCGAGAAATTCCTTGCGGCTTACAGGGAAAAGGGCCCGCATGGTGTGGGTATATTCGGTTCCGGTCAGTGGACGGTGCCCGAGGGCTATGTTGCGGCCAAGCTGTGGAAGGCTGGTTTCCGTTCAAATAACATCGACCCTAATGCTCGCCACTGCATGGCCTCCGCTGTGGCCGCCTTCATGCAAACCTTCGGTATTGACGAGCCGGCTGGCAACTATGATGACATTGAGCATACTGACACGGCTATCCTCTGGGGTGCCAACATGGCCGAGATGCACCCGATTCTGTGGTCGCGCATTACTGACCGTCGCCTGACGCACAAGAACATGAAGGTGATCAATCTGTCCACGTACTCGAACATGTCGTCGGATATTGCTGACCTGGAGATTGTGTTCAAGCCTAGTGGCGATCTGGCGATCCAAAACTACATCGCCCGCGAGATTATTAAGCGCGATGCGGTGAATTGGGACTTCGTAAAGAAACATACGGTGTTCGCGACGGGACCTTATGACATTGGCTATGGTTTCCGCCCCAAGAATGCCGACAAGTTTGCCTCGCCGGCCGAGATGGAAGTGGTCAAGAACGAGCAGACGCGCGTCCTTGATAAATGGGAGGCCATTGGTCAGCGCAGGAAGGCCGGCGATGTTGTGCCGCAGGCCAACGCTGCCACAGCAGGCAAGGACTGGGCTATCTCTTTTGAAGACTTTGCCAAGGCCCTGGAGCCGTATGATGCCGATTATGTCGTGGCCACAGCCAAGGGTGATCCGGACGAGTCGGCCGAGGTTTTTAAGGCCAAGATCAAGGAACTCGCCGATTACTACTGCGATCCAAAGCGTAAGGTGGTCTCTTACTGGACCATGGGTTTCAACCAGCACCAGCGTGGCACCTGGGTCAATGAACAGTGCTATACGAACCATATGCTGGTCGGCAAGCAATCATTACCTGGTAATGGTGCGTTTTCCCTGACCGGTCAACCTTCCGCTTGTGGTACGGCGCGTGAAGTGGGTACCTTTGCCCACCGCCTGCCGGCCGATATGGTGGTGATGAATCCGAAACACCGTGCGCTTTCCGAGAAGGTCTGGAACTTGCCGGCCAAGACCTTGAGCCCGCAGATGGGTAGCCACTACGTCAAGATCATGCGTGACCTGGAAGACGGGACCTGTAAGTGGGCTATGGTGCAGGTCAATAACCCGTGGCAGAACACCGCAAACCTGAATCATTGGATCAAGGGTGCGCGTGATATGGACAACTTCATCGTCTGCTGCGACGGCTATCCGACCGTATCGGCCAAGGTGGCCGATCTGGTCCTGCCGGCGGCGATGATCTTCGAAAAGTGGGGTTTTTACGGCAACGCAGAGCGTCGCACCCAGTGTTGGCGGCAGCAGGTTAAACCGGTTGGCGAGGCGCGCGGCGATATGTGGATCTTGCTTGAGATGGCCAAGCGCATCAAGATCAAAGATTGCTGGGGCGAGCAGAAGGTTGCGGGTGTCAAGGCTCCGGGTTTTGAAGACGGTAAGCTGCCGTCCGTGCTGGATGAGGCTGCAAAGATGGGCTATAGCCCGGAGGCCAGTCTCTACGATGCCCTGTTTGCGACCCCGAAAAACAAGAAGTACGCCTGGCCGGATCCGGTTGCCAAGGGGCACGGCAACCATATTGCCGAGAACCTGGGCTTCTTTGTCGAGAAGGCGATGTTCGAAGAGTATCGCGAGTTTGGTACCGATCACGGGCACGATCTGGCCCCGTTTGATGTCTATTACGATGATGCGGTGCGTGGTCTGAAGTGGCCTGTGGTTCTGAAGGACGGTAAGTGGGTCGAGACCGATTGGCGCTTCAATGAAGAGTATGACCCGTATTGCAAGAAGGGTTCGGGCATTGACTTCTATGGTAACAACGGCAATGCGCTGGTCATGGGCGACCTCGACAAGCCGGGGGATGGTAGCGTTAAGGTCAAGCTTGACGGTAAGGCCAAGATTTATTTCCGTCCCTACGCGAGTCCGGTCGAAGAACCCGATACCAACTTTAATCTTTGGTTGTGTACCGGTCGTGTGCTGGAACACTGGCATTCCGGTTCGATGACCCGTCGCGTGCCAGAACTGCACCGTGCTGTGCCTAACGCCGTGTGCTGGATCCATCCCAAGGATGCGGATGCGCGGGGCCTGAAGCGTAATGATCTGGTCTGGGTTGAATCACGGCGTGGCAAGGTCAAGGTGCGGATTGAGACCGGTGGCCGTAACCGTGTACCGCGTGGTTTGGTCTATGTACCTTGGTTTGACGAGTCCGTGTTGATCAACAAGGTTTGCCTCGACTCAACCTGTCCAATCTCGAAAGAGACCGACTTCAAGAAGTGCTCGGTGAAGGTCTACAAGGCCTGATCCTGGCTGGACGGCCTCCCTGCAGGGAGGCCGTGGTGAGGGGGCCCCTCACCCGGTGGCATGGGGTGCCCCCGGGTAAGTAGCTCCAAAGATTATGGGAAACGAAGCATGTCTGCCAACCGTCGCGATTTTCTGGTGCGCTTGATGCAGGGCGCTACCTTGGCCTCCACAGGAGGTTTGGGGTGGGCGTATCTGCTGCGTCAGGAGGCGCGGGCACAACCTTTTGCCTTGCGCCCGCCTGGCGCATTGCCGGATGATGATTTCAATGCCGCCTGCATCAAGTGCGGCCAGTGTGTGGTGGCCTGTCCATTCGATACCCTCAAGCTGGAGGCAGCGGGGGGTAACTTGCCGATCGGGATGCCGTTTTTTGAGCCGCGCCAGATCCCCTGTTATCTCTGTCCGAGCATCCCCTGCATGAAGGCTTGCCCGACCGGGGCCCTATCGCCGAAGCTGAAGAATATCAACGACTCGCGTATGGGGTTGGCGGTTATTGACACGGAGAACTGTTTGTCCTGGAAAGGCCTGCGTTGCGAAATTTGTCACCGCGAATGCCCGATCAAGGGCAAGGCCATCACCCTTGAGACGCATCCACGGCAGATCTCCAAACACGCAATGTTCATTCCTGTGGTGCATTCGGATGCCTGTACGGGTTGCGGTATTTGTGTGCGGGCCTGTCCGACGACCGAGCCGGCCATCCGTATCCTGCCGCACGCCTTGATACAGGGGAAAATTGGTGATCATTACCGACTGGGTTGGACCCGTGAGGATTCCATTACCCAGGAATTTGACGCTACGGGTGCTGCGCCAACTATCGCTGTACCTACCAATGCACCGTCTGGCCCGGTCAAGGGTAGTGCGGCTGATTATCTTAATGGTGGATTGTGATCATGCGTACCGCTCAAGACAGCTCGCACGATCTCTCACAGCGTAGCCTGGCTCAAAGAGTGTGGTCGTGGCGCTATATTGTGTTGCGTCGCCTCAGTCAGTTCGTCACTCTGTTGTTGTTCTTTGGAACCATACACTGGGGCTGGGAGGTGGCGAAGGATGTGCCCCTCCTGTCGGGTAACCTGTCGGGTTCCAAGTTTATTGGCTTGATCCCGATGGCGGATCCCTTTGCGGTCTTGCAGATCTTTCTCGCCGGCCATGTTTTGCAAACCGAGGCCATTCTTGGCTCAGTGATCGTGCTGGGTTTCTATAGTCTGATCGGTGGGCGAGTGTTTTGTTCCTGGGCCTGTCCCGTCAACCCGGTGACTGATCTGGCGGGCTGGTTGCGGGTGCGTTTCGATATCCGTCCGACCTTTATTTTGCTGCGCAACACGCGCTACTTTGTGTTGGCGTTAACCCTGATCCTCTCTGTTTTGACCGGGGTGGCTGCCTTTGAATGGGTGAGTCCGGTTGGCATGGCGCACCGCGAGATCCTCTTTGGGCTGGGTTTTGGCGCGACCGTTTTGTTGGCCATCTTTCTGTTTGACCTCTTTATTCTTAAGCATGGCTGGTGTGGTCACCTATGTCCTCTAGGCGCCTTTTGGTCGCTGGTGGGCAAGGTCAATCCCACACTCAGGGTGCGTTTCGATAAGACGACCTGCACCCATTGTGGTGAATGCGCCAAGGTTTGCCCTGAGCCTCAGGTGTTGAATCTCAAATTGTTGGAAGAAAAGGGTTTCGTGTTTTTTGGTGAATGCAGTAATTGTGGGCGTTGTACCCCGGTTTGTCCGGAGGGTAGTTTGGTTTTTGATTTTAAGCCCCTGATCCGTGCACATAATGCGCAGGCGCAGGGTTCTGTTTCTGTGAGTGAGGCGCAAAGGAGAGTGTGATGAGCAAGAATATGGCATGGGCTGGACTATTGGTGGGCGCGATTTTGGGTCTTTCTGGCTGTGGCCAGACGGCCAAGGCACCCACTGTGAAGGTAGCCGCGATTAACGACGCAACCCTGGGTCTGGAAAAAACTAGTGTCTATGATGTGCCAACGCCGCCGGTGACGCAGTATTCCAAGGCGGATCCAGGGACTTCCGCGTCTTTGGGGGTTTCGTATCACACCGCACCGCCTCAGGTCCCGCATAACATTGATGATTTTGTGCCGGTAACCCGAGACAACAATATGTGTGCGGCTTGCCACAATACGCCGGACCTGATCGGCGCTAAGCTTGAGAAGGGCCAGGCTAATCCGGCGCCGCGTAGCCACTATGTTGGCAAGACCAACGATCTTTACATGGGTCGCTGGAATTGCATTCAGTGTCACCGCCCGCAGTCGGATGCGGCCCTTTTGGTCGAGAGCGTTTTCCGCCCGGATAAATTGAACTGACCATACCGAGCTGATTAGGTCGGTTTGGATGAGGGGCTGATCGGGCGTGCTACCCGATCGGTTCTTCTTGTTTGAACGATCATCGATGTTGCGATGCCGTATCGGCGGAGATGAAAAGGGCTGCACTGACGCGGCCCTTTTTCTGTGGGCGGCGTCTTGGGGTATCTCGAGCCTATTCTGACGGCGAACCTTGCAATCACCCAGTGCCCTCACTATCCTGTGGCCTCGGTCTTAAAAGAAGGATGAGGATGGGTGGTTTTATTGCGGTAGGTATTGGTGCGGCCCTAGGAGCTTGGCTTCGCTGGGGATTGAGCCTTTGGCTCAATCCGGTCTTTCCGATCCTGCCTTATGGCACATTAGCCGCCAACCTCCTGGGCGGTTACCTCGTGGGTCTCGCCCTGGCCTTCTTCCTGTACAACCCGGATCTGTCGCCGGAATGGCGATTGTTTTTGGTGACGGGTTTCCTGGGCGGATTGACGACCTTTTCAACCTTCTCGGCGGAGGTCTTTACTCAGATGGCGCGTGGACAGATCGGCTGGGCCATGCTGACGGCCGGTCTGCACCTGGTTGGCTCGCTGACGATGACTGCGTTGGGAGTCTGGAGCGCGCGATTTTTACGCGGATGATGGCGTGGATGATGCGATGACCCTGTCTGGCATCGATACCCTAGCCCTGTTTGCAGCTTCTCTGTTGGCCAATTTTTTCTCGGCACTCTCGGGCGGTGGCGCGGGGCTGGTCCAGTTTCCCGTCCTGATTTTCCTCGGTCTGAGTTTTGGCGTGGCGCTGGCAACCCACAAGGTGGCAAGTGTGTTTCTTGGCGTGGGTGCCATCTTGCGTCATGGACGCGAAGGGGGTCTGGCCTGGCGGGAGAGCCTCATCATCCTGGCAGCAGGTTTGCCGGGCGTAATCCTTGGCGCCTCGTGGGTGCTGCAGGCCCCAGAACGGCCGATGATCATCTTGCTGGGTCTTTTGACCGCTGGGTTAGGGCTCTATTCCATTTTCAAGCCGCAATTGGGTCTGACTCATGCGCCCCGTAATTGGTCTGGACACAGTTTGTGGGTGGGCGCGGCGGGGCTGTTTGTGGTGGGATTTCTTAATGGCTCGATCACCTCGGGTACGGGCCTGTTTCTCACCTTATGGCTGATCCGCTGGTTTGGGTTGGATTATCAGCGTGCCGTGGCCTATACCCTGATCCTGTGCGGGTTTTTCTGGAACGGTACGGGTGCGGTAGTACTGGGTATCGTGGGGACTGTGGCCTGGGAGTGGATGCCGGCCTTGCTGGCGGGTTCCATCCTGGGTGGCTATCTTGGCACTCATCTGGCCATTCGTCAGGGGAACCGCTGGATCAAACGCGCCTTTGAGGTGACCACGATTCTAATTGGCCTGAAATTATTTTTGTCATGATGGCCTTGGCGTAGCTCAAGCGCTAACCGGATAGACATCTCCTAAGCTTGACAAAATCTGTCAAGTATTTACAATCTAAAATCATCTGACCCTGGATGGGTTGGCCTGTTTAGGTAACTAACTGACTTTATTGAGAGGAAAGAACATGGGCATTATTTTTCAATCGTTGGGTCGTACGGTAACGGTGGGTGTGGTTTTGCTGGCAATCGTGATGGGTGTGACCGGTGGAATGGATCCGATTAATGGTTTGCGCTGGGCGCACACGATCTCTGGTGTGTTGTGGATTGGCCTCCTGTATTACTTCAATTTCGTCCAGATCCCGTCCATGCCCAAGATCCCTGATGAGCATAAACCCGCCATTGGCAAGGTGATCGCGCCGACCGCACTGTTCTGGTTCCGCTGGGCCGCCTTGGCGACCGTGGTCACGGGTCTGGGGGTGGCCGCCGGTGCCGGTTACCTAGTTGAAGCCTTGACTCTGAAGACACAGATGATTGGCATTGGTATGTGGCTGGCGTTGGTGATGGCCTTCAATGTCTGGTTCATTATCTGGCCGAACCAGAAGAAGGCTCTCGGTATCGTTGTTGTGGAAGCAGCGGATAAGGCCAAGGCGGCACGCCTAGCCATGTTGACTTCGCGCTTCAATACCATGCTGTCCATCCCCATGCTGTATTGCATGATTGCACAGTCCTAAGGAACAAGGCCCGTCCGCATGCGGGCCTTTTTTGTCCCTTAATACTTGAATAAAACTGTCAACAATAGACCTGTGCAGCTATTGGCTGCCTTTTGAACGAGAGGAAAGAACATGGAACTCAACATCAATGGCCAAATCATTGAAACTGATCCGGAGGGCTATCTGGTCAACCTGTCCGACTGGTCCGAGGATGTGGCTATCTACCTGGCCAGCCAGGACAAACTGGAGCTCGGTGAGAACCAGTGGAAGATCATCCACTATATGCGCGATTACTTTAACGAGTACGGCACGGCACCCAATCTGCGCATCCTGCAAAAAGGCCTGAAGGAAGAATTTGGCCCGGAATGGAGTGAAAAGAAGTTCCTCTTTGATATCTTCCCGTTTGGCCCAGCCAAACAGGCTGGCCGCTACGCGGGGACGCCAAAACCGACTGGTTGTGTTTGATCTGTCGCGATTGACGGTTGCCTCTAACCTGTCTGGACACGTCTAGCGGGTCTAAGGCTCGGCTAGAATAGGGGGTCCCTTTTGGGGCCCTTTTCCATGGAGTTGTCACGATGAAGAACCTGATTGTTATTGTGGGGCTGATGCTTGCCAGTACTGCCGTCCACGCCTTTCCTCAATACGTCTCGGGCGGCTTCCGCGGTTCAGACCTGATGACGGCCGAAGAGCAGGCCGCCCACGCCAAGAAGTTGCAAGACATGCAGACCTATAGCGAGTGCAATGTCTACATGACGCAACACCGTCAAGAGATTGATCGGCGTGCGGCCGCCAAGGGCGTTAGCTTGCCGACTGTGCGCGGCAACCCCTGCGATGTGATGCGGACCTTTGGCCGCGTCAAGTAAAGGTTCGATTGCCTCGGTGCACGGGGCCGAAAGAAGGGTCCAGATTGCATGAGGGCATGGGGAGTTCGGTGAGTTCGCTGTCCTGTGTGATTGGGCTGTGTGCGGCTACAGCGTCAGGCGTTCATCACTCCGCTTTCCAGTGCCCGGACTTACCGCCCTTTTTCTCGACCAGGCGGATGGCATCGATGACCATGCCGCGATCGACAGCCTTACACATGTCGTAGATGGTCAGCAGGGCGACGCTGGCAGCGGTGAGGGCCTCCATTTCGACCCCGGTGCGCCCTATTGTCTCGGCGGTGGCGGTGCATTCGATGGCGTGGTCGGTTTCGATGAGGCGAAAGTCGATGCTGACGGCCGACAGTGCGATGGGGTGGCAGAGCGGGATCAGATCGGCGGTGCGTTTGCTGGCCATGATCCCGGCCAGCCGGGCGACGCCCAGGACATCGCCTTTCTTGGCTTGGCCGCTGGTGATCATGGTGAAGGTGGCCGCTTGCATGACGACGCGGCCACGCACCACGGCGATGCGGGCAGTTTCGGCCTTAGCGCCGACATCGACCATGATGGCGCGGCCCTCGAGGTCGAAGTGAGTGAGTTCGCTCATGGTGTTCCTATGTAAAGAGGGGAGAGCAAGGTTGCAGACCTATCTATATCATAGCTACATGCGTTTGATTGCGGCCTTCTTTCTGTTTCTTCTGTATACCTCGGTTTGGGCGGCGGTTGAATTGCCCGATCTTGGCGATCCCGCGCGGGTTGCTTTCTCTGAGGAGACGGAGGCACGCCTAGGGCAGGAGATCATGCGCCAGATCCGGGGGAGTCGGGATTACTACGATGATGCGGCGTTGACCGATTACCTCAATCGTCTCGGTGAACGGCTGGTGGCGGCGAGCGATGAGCCAGGACGCCGCTTTGAGTTTTTTGTGGTGCGCGACTCTAGTATTAACGCCTTTGCCTTGCCGGGGGGTTATGTTGGGATCCATACGGGCTTGTTGTCGGCGGCGCGTTCTGAAGCGGAACTGGCGGGTGTTTTGGCGCACGAGATCGCTCATGTCACACAACATCACCTCGCCCGTATGGTCAAGGGTAGCGAAGGCCTGACCGTGGCGGCGCTGGCAGGTATTGCGGTGGCGATCCTGGCGGCGCGTTCCAACCCGCAATTGGCCGATGCCGCGCTGCGCACTTCGCAGGCTTACGGGGTGCAGCAGCAGATCGATTTTACCCGGGCACATGAACATGAGGCAGACCGGGTTGGCTACCAGATCCTTGAGGGGGCGGGTTTCGATCCGGCGGGAATGGCGAGCTTTTTCGAGCGACTCATGCTTCAGGGGCGCTTGTACGACAACAGCGCACCGGTCTACCTTAGGACGCACCCGTTGAGTCATGATCGTATGGCGGATATGCAAAACCGCATCGCGCAGCGGGCCTATCGTCAGCCTCGTGTAGATCGTGAGCGGGACGCTGCATTTGGATTGTTGCAGGCACACATTCAGGCGCATGAAGGCCATGTTGCCGAGACCGTTAAGCGCTTTCGGGCGAGGATTCAGGAGCGACCGCAGGATCCGGCAGCGCACTATGGCCTGATTGAGGTCTTGTTACGCGATAACGACGCTCGCGCGGCTCTGACGCAAGTGGAGCATTTGCGGAAACTGTTGACTACGCCGCTGGTCGAGATGCAGACCGCGCGGGTGATCCGCGCCGTTAAGGGCCCGGAGGCGGCCTTGCCCGGATTGCAGGCGGCGCTGGTGCGCTGGCCTGGCGACCGGGCGCTGGGCTACTTGAGTGTGCGGACTTATTTGGCGGCGGGTCAACCTCATGCGGCGCACGCTCTCGTCGTTGAACGGCAGCGCACCTGGCCCGAGGATATTATCCTTTGGCGCCTCCTGGCCGAGACAGAATTGGCCTTGGGACACCCGCTGGAGTCGCATCTGGCTGAGGCTGAGGCTTATGTGCGTGAGGGCTTGCTGCAGGCGGCGATCGATCAGTTGCAAACGGCGTTGCGGGAGGCCAGGGCGAGTGGTAATGCGGTGGCAGGTGGTGATTTTTATGTCCTATCAATTGCTGAATCACGCCTCAACAGGCTGCGTGAGACACTGAAACGCCAGAATGCTGACAGCCGGGAACCTTGGAAAAAGGGATCTATGTGATTTGTGTACCACTAGGTAAAACTGCGGGTCCCGCGAAGCGTGTTTTTTGGGGTGGGCTCAGGGCGTGGTAGCTCCATACTGTTCCCTCCGTTTATCGTACTAATTCCGTTTTTTTTCCTTGGTTTGGGGTGGCAGTCTCCGGTATTCTCCGCCCGTCTTATACATCTGAGCGCATGTTGTTTGGAATGCGACCGGTCAAACCGTCTAGTTTTCTGTAAGGAATGTACCCATGAATCGTCGTGAGTTTTTGCAAGTGTTGGCTGCGGCCTCTGCCAGCGGCCTTGCTCTCGATAGCCGCGAGGCGTTGGCCGGTACGGCCCCCGCCAATTATTACGATATGCCGGCCTTTGGCAATGTGTCGTTGATGCACATAACCGACTGCCACGCACAGTTGAAGCCGATTTATTTTCGCGAGCCCAGCGTTAACCTGGGTGTCGGTGGCTCGGTTGGCAAGGTGCCACACCTCGTCGGCGAGCATTTGCTCAAGGCCTACAACATCAAGCCGGGTAGTATCGATGCGCATGCCTTCACTTATATTGATTTTGCTGCTGCATCGCGTACTTACGGCAAGGTGGGTGGTTTTGCGCACTTGAAGACGCTAGTGGACAAGGTTCGTGCGACCCGTCCTGGCTCCTTGCTGATGGACGGTGGCGATACCTGGCAGGGTTCGGCCACCGCGCTGTGGACCAACGCGCAGGACATGGTTGATGCCTGTATCGCTTTGGGTGTCAATGTGATGACACCGCACTGGGAAATGACCTACGGTGCTGCGCGCGTACAGGAAATCGTTAACGGTGACTTCAAAAAGGCCGGGGTCGATTTTGTCGCCCAGAATGTGGTGACCAATGACTTTGGCGATCAGGTTTTCCAGCCCTATGTCATGAAGGTGATCAATGGCGTGCAGGTGGCCATCATCGGTCAGGCCTTCCCTTATACTCCGATTGCGAACCCTCGCTGGATGGTGCCTGATTGGTCGTTTGGTATCCGCGATGAATCCATGCAGAAGTTTGTTAACGAGGCCCGTGCCAAGGGCGCGCAGGTGGTCGTGGTGTTGTCGCACAACGGCATGGATGTGGACATTAAGATGGCCAGTCGCGTGACGGGTATCGATGCCATCTTCGGCGGCCATACCCACGATGGCGTGCCGCAGCCGATCGAGGTGAAGAACGCCGCCGGGATGACGCTGGTGACAAACGCCGGCTCCAATGGCAAGTTCCTTGGTGTGATGGATTTCGACGTCAAGGGTGGCAAGGTCCGGGGCTGGAAGTACCGCCTGCTGCCGGTGTTCTCTAACCTGCTGGCGGCGGACCCGAAGATGGAGGCGCTGATCGCTGCCATCCGAAAGCCGTTCGAGGCCAAGTTGTCAGAAAAGCTGGCCGTCAGCGAAGACCTGCTCTACCGCCGTGGTAACTTCAACGGCACCTATGACCAGATGATCTGCGATGCGCTGATGAAGGTGAAGGGTGCCGATGCCGCCTTCTCGCCGGGTTTCCGCTGGGGCACTAGCTTGCTGCCGGGCGATGCCATCACGATGGAGCAACTGATGGATCAGGTTGCCATCACTTACCCGCAGACCTCGCTGACCAACATGAAGGGTGAGCAAATTAAGACCATTATGGAAGATGTGTGCGATAACCTGTTTAACGCCGACCCGTATTATCAGCAGGGCGGCGATCTGGTGCGCGTCGGCGGCATTCAGTACAGCGTGACACCCAACGCCACGATCGGCAACCGGATTGGCGACATGGTCCTGCGCGGTAAAGCGGTTGACCCCAACAAGGTCTACAAGGTGGCCGGTTGGGCCCCTGTGGCCGAGGGTGCCAAGGGCACACCTATCTGGGAGGTGGTGGCCGAATACCTGCGCGATGTGAAGGTGGTCAAACAGGTCAAGCTCAATCACCCCAAGGTGATTGGCATGGGCAACAACCCCGGGATGGTTCTTTAATTTTGTTCCACGGCGCACAGGCGGGCTTTGGTCTGCCTGTGCGCCTTTGGGTATCTGTGTTTGACACGGTCAGGCGGTCGGGGCGCAGCAGGTGTTGGTGTGAGACGGCGGTGTGCGAGCGTGTATAATCCGCGTCATCCGCGCGCCCATCGGCGCGTTTTCCTTTTTAATCCCCCCTTCATTTCATCTTCGGATGTTGCATTCTGGCGACAGGCCGTTGCAGGAGTTTTTCATTGAGTTCCCTTGTTAGTTCCTCTGTTGGTTCACATCTCATGGATTTAAACCCGGTTCTCGCTGTGGCCTTTATGGACCTCGGATTGGCTGAGCCCTTACTGCGCGCCATTCAGGAGACTGGCTATACCACGCCTACCCCGATCCAGGCACAGGCGATTCCTCTGGTGTTATCCGGGGGTGACCTGCTCGCCGCCGCGCAAACCGGTACCGGCAAGACTGCAGGTT
>SXRG01000059.1 GCA_005793645.1 Burkholderiales bacterium | reverse complement strand
CCAAAAAAGATCAATCGCATCACCGACCGCCAATTCGCCCGGTTGCGGCGCGCTAGCGAGCAAGGCTAGCGGCTCGCCCTCCTCATCCAGAAGCCAGCACTCAGCCACATCGTCTACAGCAAACGGCAAAGCCGGCCTGTTTTTCAGCGCGGCGCGCAAAGTCGGCGGCAAGTCGATGCCACGCGTCTGGCCATGTTCCGCCTCCCATACCCCAATGGGCCGCATCCAGCCGTGGGCATCGTAACCATACAGATGCCAGGTCAGACCATCACGCGATACCGCGCTGGAACCTTCAACCTCTACAAACTGCGCTACGCCACGAAACGGATTGAGAATCCTGCGAGCAAAATATCGAATAGACTCTGACATATGGCAACGATACCGATACCTCCCGCATGGATGCAAACTCCGCTGTCACCTCGACCTGACAAAAGTCACAAAGGTGATTTTGGCAGCGTTGGCGTGATCGGCGGCGCGCCGGGCATGGCAGGCGCCGTGCTGCTCGCGGCCCGCGCCGCATTGTGCTTGGGCGCGGGGCGCGTGTATGGCGGACTGCTCGACACCCGCGTGGCTGTGGATCCCGCTGCGCCAGAACTCATGCTAACCACGCCGGAAGCCGTATTATCCCTCTCGCCACCCAGTTGTCTGATCATCGGCCCCGGCCTTGGTAAAAGTGCCGAAGCGCTAACCTTACTGAAAAAGGCGTTACACAGCACGTTGCCTCTACTGATTGACGCTGACGCGCTCAACCTGATCGCCGCGCATCCGGTGCTGATGCACCAAGTAGCCCGGCGTGAAGCCACTACTTTGCTCACCCCGCATCCGGGCGAGGCCGCGCGACTGCTGGGAATCGCCACCGTACAAACCGACCGCGAAACCGCTGTGCATGCCTTACAGCGACGCAGCCGCGCCATCGTCATCCTCAAGGGCGCTGGCACCTTGATTGCCGCTCCCCCTGAGAACTTCGCCCACTCCTCTGAGGCCGCCGCTCAAGCAGCGTCCTGCGTCCTATGGGCTGACCCCGAAGGAAGGGGAGATCCCTGTATTTGGCAAAACGCCAGCGGCAACCCCGGCATGGCCACCGCAGGCATGGGCGATGTGCTTTCCGGGATGATTGCCGCGCTCATCGCCCAAGGCATCCATCCCGTAGAAGCGGCATGCCATGGCGTCTGGTTGCATGGCCGTGCGGCCGATCAGTGCGTCTTGGACGGCATCGGTCCTTTGGGTTTAACCGCCAGCGAAGTCGCTCATTGCGCACGGTCATTGCTAAACGGAAGCAAATCAGGATAGGCTTACCCTAAAATCCTAACTACCCCTACGCTGACACCATGTCCCACAAACACCCCGTTATCGCCATTACCGGTTCTTCTGCCGCCGGCACCACCATGGTCCGCACCGCCTTTGCCGACATCTTCCGGCGCGAATCAATCAATGCCTTTTTTGTCGAAGGCAACAGTTTCCGCCGCTATAACCGCGACGACATGAAGCGGATAGTGGCCGAATCGCGCAAGACCCCACATCCGCTCTCACATTTCGGCCCGGAGACCAACCTGTTTGACCGTCTTGAGGGCCTGTTCCGCGAATACTCCCGCACCGGCACCGGCATCTACCGTCACTATGCTGAAAGCCACCAAAATAGTGAAAAATACGGCGTGCCGCGTGGCAACTTCACACCTTGGCAAGATATCCCATCCGGCACTGACCTGTTGTTCTACGAGGGACTGCATGGTGGTGTCATCCAAAGCACTTGGAGCCACCGACGCCTATCGGATTCACATAACCCCATGGTAATCAAAGCACGTCAAACGGTAGAACAGACCCATGACAGCGGTGTCGATGTGGCCCAATGGGTGGACTTGTTGATCGGTGTGACCCCTATCATCAATCTGGAATGGATACAAAAAATTCAGCGCGACTGCGCCGAAAAAGGCGCCTCACGCGAAGGTGTTGTCGCCACCATCCTGCGCCGTCTAGAAGACTATACGCACTACATCACGCCCCAGTTTTCCCTCACTGACATCAATTTCCAACGCGTGCCGACGGTGGACACCTCCAACCCATTCATCGCCCGGGCCGTTCCGACGCTCGATGAGAGCTTTGTCGTGGTGCGTTTCCGCGAACCGAAACGATTCAACTTTCCAGACTTTACACAACGCATTGATGGCGCATTCATGTCGCGTCCTAATACACTGGTTGTCCCCGGCGGCAAAATGCACCATGCCATCGAGGTGATTTGTCAGCCGCTAATCCACGAGTTAATTGAAAAGATGCGGACACGCTGAAGGCAACCACGCAGGTTGTCCTTACGGGTCAATCCCCCTTGCAGGATCCGCAAAAACGGTCGGCCAGCCAGGTCTGAAATTCGCTGGAAATCTCGGGATGTTTGAGGGCAAAATCCACCTGCGCCTGCATGTAACCCAACTTTGAGCCGCAATCGAAACGCCGGCCGTCAAAAGCGTAGGCCAGCACCTGCTGCTCCTTCAACAACGCCGCAATCCCGTCCGTAAGTTGTAGTTCACCGCCCGCACCGCGTTCGATATGTTTTAAGTGGTGAAAGATCCGCGGCGTGAGAATATAGCGTCCCACCACCGCCAGGTTGGACGGTGCTTCGGTCGGCTTCGGCTTTTCGACGATGTGATTAACACGCGAGACGCGATCGCTCATCACATCGGTCGACACGATGCCATAGGATCCCGTGTCCTCTGGCGGCACAGTCTCGACGCCCACCACTGAAGATTGGTAATAATCGAATTGATCACACATCTGCTTGATCGCGCCCGGCTGGGCATCGATCAGGTCATCAGCCAAAATCACCGCAAAAGGCTCGTCACCCACTGCCGGCTGAGCACACAGCACCGCATGGCCCAGTCCCAAGGCCTCGGCCTGACGAATGAAAATGCAATTCACATCAGGAGGTAGCATGCCACGCAAGGACTCCAGCGCCTGCAACTTACCGCGCTGTTCCAGCTCCACTTCCAACTCGTAAGCCTTGTCGAAATGGTCAGCAATCGCCCGCTTGGTACGGCCGATGATGAAGATCAAATCAGTGATCCCTGCCTCAATCGCCTCCTCCGCCGCGTACTGGATCAAAGGCTTGTCGACAATCGGCAACATCTCCTTGGGATTGACCTTGGTGGCCGGCAGAAACCGAGTCCCCATGCCAGCGGCGGGAAAGACCGCCTTCCTGATTTTTCTCATCATCCAAACACCTGGAGACTATCTTCATCGTAAGCCAACCCCGTAGCGAGCGTTAAGCCGCTCCAAGGTGCTGCCGTAGATAAACGCAGATTTTCTAATTTTTTCATCCGGTTTCCTCCAACATTCTTTTCAATTCATGCTCATCCAGCACCGTGAGGCCTAACTCATGCGCCTTGGACAGCTTGCTGCCAGCCTCTGCACCCACCACTACGAAATCAGTCTTCTTAGACACACTCCCCGTCACTTTACCACCTGCCGCTTCAATAAGCGATTTTGCCTCTTCACGACTCAAATTGGGCAAGGTTCCGGTCAGCACAAAGACCTTTCTGGCCAAGCCCCCCGCCTTCCGGGCCTGAGGTTCGCCATCCGTCCACACCCCACGCAGGGCCTCGATGACCGCACGATTATGCGGTTCAACCATAAATACTGCGATAGACGCGGCCACCACCGACCCGACATCCACAACGGCCGACATCTGCTCAATCGATGCCGTCAGAAGCGCATCCAACGATCCAAAATGGCGCGCCAATGCTTTAGCCGTTTCCTCGCCCACATGTCGTATTCCCAAGGCGAAGAGAAACCGCGACAACGGGCGACCTCGACTCGCTGCAATGGCTGCGATCAGGTTCTCGGCCGACTTCTCGCCGATGCGATCCAGTCTAACAAGCGTGGCCACATCCAATCGATAGAGGTCTGCCGGCGTGCCAACATAAGCACTCTCTACCAGTTGATCGATCAGCTTGTCGCCCAGGCCCTCAATATCCATCGCCCGCCGCTGGGCAAAATGACGGATGGCCTGCTTGCGTTGTGCCGGACAGGCCAAGCCATTACTGCACCGCACCGCAACCTCTCCCTCAATACGCAGCACCGACGCCGCACATACCGGACACTGGGTGGGCATAACAAAGGCAGGGGATATCGCTTCAAGCAGGTCCCTCATGGGCCGCCGCTCCAGGAGCACACCGACCACCTCCGGAATAACATCCCCGGCGCGGCGCACGATCACGGTGTCGCCCACCCGGACATCCTTCTTCGCCACCTCGTCTGCGTTATGCAGGGTGGCATTGGTCACCGTCACCCCACCGACGAAAACCGGTTTAAGCCGAGCCACAGGGGTCAGGACACCCGTACGGCCCACTTGGACGTCGATGCCTTCCACCACCGTCAATTCTTCCTGCGCCGGATATTTATGGGCGATGGCAAAACGCGGGGCGCGGGAGACAAAACCCAGCACCGTCTGCGCCGCGATGGCATTGACCTTGTACACAGCACCATCGATGTCATAGGGCATGGATGCCCTCTGTACACCCAGCCATACAAAATAATCCAGCAAACCATCCACACCCTGCACAACCCTGCGTTCATGCGCCAGCGGAAAATGCAAACTGGCCAACCATGCCATCTGACCGGCTTGGGTCTCCGGCAAGTCCGTCCCCTGTACCACTCCTACGCCATAGGCGAAGAAGGATAGCCGCCGCGCAGCCGTGACGCGTGAATCTAGTTGACGCAAGCTACCGGCGGCGGCATTTCGCGGGTTGACGAAGGGTTTTTCGCCACGAGCCAAGGCCTCCTGATTGATGCGCTCAAAATCGTGCCGCATCATCAACACCTCACCACGAACCTCCAATTCTGCCGGAGGGTTATCCAACGGCAGGCGTAGGGGAATGGCACGGATCGTGCGCAAATTCTCGGTAACATCCTCGCCCGTCTCGCCATCACCGCGCGTCGCGCCCTGCACCAGTAAGCCATTGCGATACAAAATGGACACGGCGAGACCATCAAACTTGGGTTCGCAAACATATTCAATCTCTGCATCCGCCAGTCGAGCACCCGCCAGCGCCTCGCTCAGGCGTCGATCGAAGGCGATCACCTCAGCATTACTGAAGGCATTCGCCAGGGACAGCATGGGAACACGATGGATGACGCTAGAAAAACCGCGTGCGGCCTTAGCGCCAACCCGTTGCGTCGGTGAGTCAGCCGTGACCAGATCAGGATACTCCGCTTCCAAAGTTTGCAACTCACGAAACAGGCGGTCGTACTCGGCGTCCGGCAAGGTTGGTGCATCAAGGACATAGTACTGAGTATTAGCCGCCTCGATCTGTGCACGCAGGGCACACATGCGTTCTGTCGCATTCATCTGGACGGCCTTCACCCCGACTTAAGCGAACAGACGCAGTGCCTGCTCACCCCCTGGAGGAATACCTCGCTCATTCAGGCGCCGACAGGCCTCGCTAAGAACCGCACGGTCCTGCTGTAGGCGCACGGTATTGATTGACCGTCCCTGGCTGTCAACTAGACGCGCGGACAGCTTGTCAGCTAAGAAATCACCCAAAGTAACCATGCTATCGAAGGCAAACAGGCCATCCTCGCACCGCGGAACCTCCAACATCAGGGTCACACCATGCGTGCGCAAACCCTGGCCGTTAGCCGGAAACGGGGCATGCTCCATATTCACAATGGAAAACAGCGTTTCACCTGTCTTGCCGGGCATGATAAAACCACCCGAAGGTTGATACTGCATCCCCTGTTCCATCACCAAACGCGCCAACACTTCGCCGCTGAATGGAAAACCATCCGGCACCACGACACTGAAATCGATCAGTTTATCAACCTCCATGCAGAAGCGATCCAGGTCAATCGCCTGCCGGGCGGCCAGCACAACATCCACATATTCGGCCGCAGACCCATGGCTCGTGGCATAGCGAGTCGCCAACGAACATGCGTTCTGCAGCAAATCCTGCCGGGTAGGGCCTTTGCGATTGGCCAACAGGATACCGACCGCCGCCCGCGCGTACACGGCCGTAGAATAGTGATCAATCGGCTGCCATTCACCGCCATCCTCAAGCTGACCAACGATACGCACCAAGCCTTGCCCCGAACCCATACGATCGACCATGTCGGCCAAGGCACGATCTGCCACAAGCCTGAAAGGGAGGTGAATAATGAATTCGATATCGGCATTCAAAGGCGAGGGTACCGGAGACACAGAGGAAACAGCGGCCGGAGTCTGTCCACCGAGTACATCCGCATCTCCATCCGTCTCATCCACGATCGGCAGTTCCGTTTGCGCAGGCACCAATTCAATCCCTGTCCGCCAAGGCGGCTCAATCTCAAAGGGCGCATCAGGCCTCTCGTCCCCGTTCGGGCCAAGGTCCGTCTCCCGATCCAGAGCGCCAACGCCACTGCCCTCACGACCAAGCTGCGCCGGAGAATCAAAACATTTATCGACGCTGTCTTTCGCACGCCGTTCCTGCCAGCGGTTGTAGATCAACACGGCAAACAGGATCAAGCCCACCACGCCGATCAATGTCCACTGCAATTCGCCCTGCACTATGGCTTCTCCTGTCGCATAAAGGGTTAGCGAGGTGTCCCGGAAGTCAGATCCTTCGGGGTCGGTTCCATCACTTGAAAAAAGATCTCGTCTTTTTTGATCATACCTAATTCAAAACGAGCCCGCTCCTCAATGGCCGCCTGTCCGTGTATCAAATCGTTGACCTCAGCCTCCAAGCGCACATTGCGCTGCACCAGGGTTGTATTGAGTTTTTCTTGTGCACGCATCTCGTTCTTCAGCTCGGATACTCGTAGCCAGCCACCTTTCCCCAACCACAACGGGTATTGGAGGACGAGCAACAGAACTACGAGTATCCAGCTGAGTGGACGCATCACGCCATGCGTGGGAAGGCATCGCGGCCCGCATAAACGGCCTGATCGCCCAGCGCCTCCTCGATGCGCAGCAACTGGTTATATTTGGCGATCCGGTCAGAACGGGACAACGAACCCGTCTTGATCTGCCAAGCATTGCAGCCCACGGCGAGGTCAGCGATAAAAGAATCCTCCGTCTCGCCCGAGCGGTGCGAGATCACGGTGCTGTAACCAGCGCGGCGCGCCATATCGATGGCCTCAAAGGTCTCGCTCAGCGTCCCGATCTGGTTCACCTTGATCAGAATAGAATTGGCCACGCCCTTGGCGATGCCTTCGCGCAGGATCTTGGGGTTGGTCACAAACAGGTCATCGCCAACCAACTGAATACGACTACCAAGTTTTTCGGTCTGCAACTTCCATCCATCCCAGTCATTCTCAGCAAAGCCATCTTCAATGGTAATGATCGGGTATTTATCAACCCAAGCAGCGAGATAATCGACCATCTCGGCGGAGGTCAGGGAGCGACCTTCCGAGGCCAACGCATAACGGCCATCTTCATAATATTCGCTAGCCGCACAATCCAAACCAATACAGACATCCACGCCCGGCTGATAACCCGCCTTCTCAATGGCCTGCATGATGAAGGACAAGGCCTCCTCATTGGATTTCAGGTTGGGCGCAAAGCCCCCCTCATCACCCACACCCGTCGAATAACCGGCCTTGTTGAGCAATCCGCGCAAGGTATGGAACACCTCGGCGCCACAGCGCAGTGCTTCACGAAAGGTCGGGCGGCCCAGGGGAATGATCATGAACTCCTGCATGTCCACGCTATTGTCCGCATGGGCACCCCCATTGATTACATTCATCATCGGCACCGGCAAGCGCATCGAGCCAGCACCGCCCAAATAACGATACAGCGGCAGACCCGCTTCTTCAGCCGCGGCGCGTGCACAGGCCAACGAAATCGCCAAGGTCGCATTCGCGCCCAAACGGGACTTGTTTTCGGTGCCATCCAAATCGATCAGGGTCTGATCGATAAAAACCTGATCTTCTGCATCCAGGCCCAGAATTGCCTCGGCAATCTCGGTATTCACATTATCCATGGCTTGAGTCACACCCTTACCGAGGTAACGGCCCTTATCCCCGTCACGCAACTCAATGGCCTCGCGTGAGCCGGTGGAGGCGCCCGACGGCACGGCGGCGCGTCCCATGACGCCAGACTCCAACACAACATCGGCCTCAACAGTCGGGTTACCTCGAGAATCCAATATCTCGCGGGCAATGACATCAACGATTGCAGACATGATTGAACCTTTCAAAAGTAAATAAAATTACAGCGTCGCCTCGATGAAGCCTTTTTGCTTCACCAAGGCATCAATCTCTTTCAGGGTTTCCAGCAGCTCGCGCATACGCGGTAGCGGCCAGGCATTGGGGCCATCCGAAGCCGCACACGCCGGGTTCGGATGGGTTTCAGCAAACACGCCCGCTACGCCAACCGCCACCGCCGCCCGTGCCAAAACCGGCACGAATTCACGCTGGCCGCCGGAAACGGTACCTTGGCCGCCCGGCTGGTGCACCGAATGAGTGGCATCAAACACCACGGGGCAACCCGTCTCGCGGAGAATCGCCAAGCTACGCATATCCGAGACCAGTGTGTTGTAACCAAACGAAGCGCCGCGTTCACACACCATGAAGTTATCGCTCGCGACACCGGCCTCCGCCGCCGCCGCACGCGCCTTGTCAACCACATTCTTCATATCCCAAGGAGCCAGAAACTGACCCTTCTTGATATTGACCGGTTTACCGCTGGCGGCACAGGCATTGATAAAATCGGTTTGGCGACAAAGGAAGGCCGGGGTTTGCAACACATCAACCACCGATGCCACCGTGGTGATCTCGTCTTCGGTATGGACATCGGTCAGCACCGGCACCCCAATCTGTTTTTTGACCTCGGCCAGGATACGCAGGCCCTCGTTCATGCCCAGACCGCGGAACGACTTCCCGCTAGAACGGTTAGCCTTGTCATAAGACGATTTATAGATAAACGGGATACCCAGTTCAGCACAGATCCCCTTTAATTGCCCGGCGGTATCCATCGCCATCTGTTCCGATTCGATCACGCAAGGGCCAGCAATCAAGAACAGCGGCTGATCAAGACCCACTTCAAATCCGCACAGTTTCATGTTGTTTTTTCCTTGCGGGCAATCGCCGCTTTAACAAAGGAAGTAAAGAGCGGGTGCCCTTCACGCGGGTTGGAGGTGAACTCCGGGTGGAACTGGCAGGCCACAAACCAAGGGTGCACCGCACGCGGCAGTTCAATCATTTCACACAGGTTGGTGCCCGGTGCGCGTCCAGACACAATCAGGCCCTTACCTTCCAATTCAGTCAGCAGACGGTTGTTTACCTCGTAGCGGTGACGGTGCCGTTCGACAATCTCGGCGGTGCCATAAATCTCGCGCGCCAAGCTTCCCTCGGCCAGCTGACATAACTGCCCCCCCAGACGCATGGTCCCGCCCAAATCGGAATGGGCATTACGATGCTCTTTCTTCCCGTCAGCGGTCTGCCATTCTGTAATCAGGCCGACAACCGGGTACTTTGTTTCCGGCTCAAATTCCGTGGAATGGGCATCGATCATGCCGGCCACATCGCGGGCATATTCAACCACAGCCATCTGCATGCCTAGGCAAATACCCAGATAGGGCACGTGGCCCTCGCGCGCATAGCGAATTGCGGCGATCTTGCCCTCGGTACCGCGCTTACCAAAACCGCCGGGAACCAGGAGGGCGTCCATAGGCTTCAGGGCATCGCAACCGTTCTTCTCCAAATCCTCGGAATCCATGAAATGGATGCGAACCTTACTACGAGTGTGCATGCCGGCATGCACCATCGCTTCGGTCAAGGATTTATATGACTCGGTCAGATCGACATATTTTCCGACGAAAGCGATGTTGATTTCCCGCTCTGGATGCTCCATCGCATCGACCAGTCGCTGCCAAACCGACAAATCGGCGGCGCGAGCCAAAATATGAAGTTTATGGCACACGATCTCGTCCAGCATCTGGGCGTGCAGCAGACCAGGGACCTTGTAAATGGACGAGGCATCCAGGGCCTCGATCACCGCCTCCGGCATCACATTACAAAACAGGGCGATCTTGCGCCGCTCTTCCGACGGGATGGGTCGGTCGGCGCGGCAGAGCAGGACATCAGGCTGGATACCAATCTGGCGTAATTCCTTGACCGAGTGCTGGGTCGGCTTGGTCTTCCGTTCGCCGGCCGTCGGAATATAGGGCAGCAGGGTAAGGTGTATGTAGCAGACATTGTCGCGACCTTCGTCCAGACCCATCTGGCGGATCGCCTCCAGGAAGGGGAGCGACTCGATGTCACCCACCGTGCCACCGATCTCAACCATGGCCACATCGGCATCGCCTGCACCCGCGCGAATCTGCGCCTTGATCGCGTCTGTAATGTGGGGGATGACCTGCACGGTCTTGCCGAGGTATTCGCCACGCCGTTCCCGCCGGATCACCGACTCATAGATCTGACCGGTGCTGAAGCTGTTCGACTTCTTCATCTTGGCGCGGGTAAAGCGCTCATAATGACCTAAATCGAGGTCTGTCTCCGCCCCGTCCTCGGTCACAAACACCTCACCATGCTGAAACGGCGACATGGTGCCGGGGTCCACGTTGATGTAGGGGTCGAGCTTCAGAAGGGTGACTTTAAGACCGCGCGATTCAAGGATGGCGGCTAGGGAAGCGGCAGCAATACCTTTGCCCAGAGAGGACACAACGCCGCCGGTGACGAATACATACTTGGGCATGGGCATAGCTCGAGTGGTGACGACGAATGATACCTAAATTCCTGTCCGCCCAAAAGACGATCTTGTTGCAATTTTCCAGGCGGCACACCGATGTGAGTGTCTGCCGGTAAAATGCGCCACTCTTCTGGAGCCACCCATGCCGACCGACCAAACACGCCTCTTTTTGCTGGAAAACCTCGATATTCGCGGTGCCTGGGTGGGCCTTGGTAAAGCATGGCACGCCCTCTGCGCCGGGCATGACTACCCGCCACCGGTCAGCGAACTGCTAGGCGAAATGGCCGCCATCAGCGTTCTGCTGGCCGCCAATCTCAAGCACGCCGGAAGCCTGACCTTGCAAATCCATGGATCCGGACCGGTCAGTCTGCTGGTGATCGATTGCGACGAGCGACTCCGCCTGCGCGGTATGGCCCGTCACAACCAACCCCTCACGGCGGCCTCTGCCCCTGAACTCCTCGGCCACGGCCAACTCGCCCTTACCCTCGACAGCGTGGGCCTCAAACAGCCCTACCAAAGCCTGGTTCCGCTTAAAGGCGACACAATAGCCACCATCTTCGAACATTATCTGGCCCAATCCGAGCAACAGCCCACGCGATTGGTCCTGGCATCGCGTCCTGATCGCGTGGTGGGCCTGTTCCTGCAAACACTACCGGGCGCACACGAAAAGGATCCAGACGGCTGGCGCCGAATCAATCTGATGACGGACACCCTAAAGGCCGACGAGCTGCTCGATACGGCGGTGACCGAACTATTGCCGCACCTTTTCCCAGAAGACGACATCCGCCTCTACGACCCACGGCCCGTGGCCTATCATTGCCCGCGCGACCCGGAAAAGATCCACGCCATGCTGCGCAGCATCGGGCGTAACGAATGCGAGGCGGCCCTGCGCGAGCAGGGAGAAATCCATGTCCACGACGATCTCTGCGGACAGGATTACCACTTTGACGCAGCGGCCCTCAACGCCGTATTTGATGCCCCTAAACACCGCTTCCACTGATGTACGAAGCGCTCGTCCCTGCCCCCCTCGACTGGCAAGGCACCACGCCCCACTCCGTCAATTTTGACGACGTTTACCATTCGACCGATGGCGGCCCCGGCCAGGCACAGCGTGTCTTTCTCGCCGGCAACAACCTCCCCGAGGCCTGGCGTAACCGCGACCACTTTGTCATCCTCGAAACCGGATTTGGTACCGGGCTCAACTTTCTGTCCACCTGGGCCGTATGGCAGGCAGATCCCAACGCATGCGCACAACTGCATTATCTCGCCGCCGAAAAACACCCATTTACGACAGAGGATCTGGCCTG
>SXRG01000006.1 GCA_005793645.1 Burkholderiales bacterium | reverse complement strand
TTTTAGGGGTGAGGTCGTTGCGGGTAACGGTATTACGCTGGGAGCTTGCGGTGGATGTCTTCGGTGTGTAGGGGATATTCACCGCGCCGGCGATCTTCAAAATAACGATTGAGTGAGGCGCGGATGGTCGAAAAGGCGAGGTCGTTCCAGGGGATTTCTGTCTCGTTGAAGAGTTTGACTTCGAGGCTCTCTTCTCCGGCTACGAAGTTCAGGTCCAGCAGTCGGGCACGGAACATGAGATAGACCTGGTTGATGTCGGGCAGGTTGATCAGGCTGTACAGATGCAGGATCTCGACGCGTGCACCGGCTTCTTCCAGTGTTTCGCGGACGGCACCTTCCCAGGTGCTTTCGCCGTTTTCCATGAAGCCGGCGGGTAGGGTCCAAAAACCGTGGCGTGGTTCGATGGCGCGCTTGCAGAGCAAAATCTTGTCTTCCCATTCGGGGATGCAGCCGACAACCAGTTTTGGATTTTCGTAGTGGATGGTGCCGCAGGCCGGGCAGGAATGGCGGTGCCGGTTATCCCCTTCCGGGATGCTGTGGATCAGGGCAGAACCACATTGGCTACAATAGTTCATGGCGGGGGTGATGCCTAAGAATTTTGAGACTAAACGGTAACAAAATCCCTGCGCTCGTGGAAGGGCATGGCATGGGATCGGGTAAAATCGCGCCTACATCACCTTTTTTCCTAAAGACGATCATGGCCGAAATCCTTACCCTACGCGGCGGCGCGGCGCGTTCCGAGTTCCGTATCTCCAAGTTGCTTGCGACGGTTCAGGATGCCGGCGTGCCGGTCACCAGCCTGGTTGCTGAGTATCGTTACTTTGTGGAACTCAACGCGCCTTTGGCTCAGGCGGATCAGACTTTTCTTTGTGAGCTGTTGCATGCACACCCTCACACGCCTGAGAAAAAGGTGCTATTGATCACGCCGCGCCTCGGTACCGTGTCGCCGTGGTCGTCGAAGGCCACCGACATTGCCCGTAATTGTGGACTGGCGGCCGTTAATCGTATCGAACACGGGGTGGTTTGGACGATTGACGGAAAACTGGGTAAGAAGGCGTTGGCTCGCTTGGTTTTGGCGCTGCATGACCGCATGACCGAAAGTGTGCTGGATGATGAGCGTGATGCGGCCTGTTTGTTTTCGCACCAATCCCCCAAGCCGCTGGAGACGGTCGATGTGCTGAAGGGTGGCAAAGCCGCGTTGATTAAGGCTAATCTGGCTTTGGGTCTGGCCTTGTCCGAGGATGAGATCGATTACCTGCTCGCCAACTTCAAGAAGGTGAAGCGTAACCCGACCGATGTTGAACTGACGATGTTTGCGCAGGCTAATTCGGAACACTGCCGTCACAATATCTTTAACGCTGACTGGATCATTGACGGTCAGAAGCAAAATGAATCGTTGTTTGGCATGATCCGCCACACCCACGCGGTGCGCCCGCAAGGCACGCTGTCGGCCTATTCCGACAATGCCTCGGTGATCGAGGGCTATACTGCGGGGCGTTTTTATCCCGACAGCAACGGTGTGTACTGTGCTCATCAGGAGCCCATCCACATTTTGATGAAGGTGGAAACGCATAACCATCCCACGGCCATCGCGCCTTTTCCGGGCGCGGCTACGGGCTCCGGCGGTGAGATTCGCGATGAGGGGGCGACTGGGCGTGGCTCTAAGCCCAAGGCGGGGCTGTGCGGTTTTTCAGTGTCCAACCTCAATATTCCGTATGCGCGTCAACCGTGGGAACAGGCGTATGGAAAACCAGATCGCATCGTTTCGGCGCTTGATGTCATGCTCGAAGGCCCGTTGGGGGCAGCGGCCTTTAACAATGAATTTGGTCGTCCTTGCCTGACCGGGTATTTTCGCAGTTTTGAGCTTCAGACCCCGGACGGTCAGGTGCGCGGTTATCACAAGCCGATTATGCTGGCCGGCGGCGTGGGCAATATCCGCGAGGATCATGTCGATAAGGAGGTTTTCCCTTCCGGTACTTTGTTGATCCAGTTGGGCGGTCCTGGACTGCTCATCGGTTTGGGCGGCGGCGCGGCTTCGAGCATGGGTTCGGGCAGCAACGCCGAGGCGTTGGATTTTGATTCGGTGCAGCGTGGTAATCCGGAGATTCAACGCCGCGCTCAGGAGGTGATCGATCGCTGCTGGCAGTTGGGTACGAATAACCCGATCCGTTCCGTTCATGATGTCGGCGCGGGTGGCTTGTCTAATGCGATGCCGGAACTGGCGCACGGTGCGGGTCTGGGTGCGAAGTTTGAACTGCGCCAGGTGCATTCCGAAGAGCCGGGCATGGCGCCCAAGGAGATCTGGTGCAATGAGGCGCAGGAACGCTATGTGCTAGCTATCGCTCCGGTTGATTTGGCGCGTTTTGCTGCGCTGTGCGAACGCGAGCGCTGTCCGTTTGCTGTGGTTGGTGAAGCGACCGCCGATGGTCAGTTGCAGGTGACGGATGCGTACTTCAAAAATAGTCCGGTGGATATGCCGATGGATGTGCTGCTGGGCAAGCCGCCGAAGATGTTGCGTGATGTGACCCATGTCGCGCCGGTGCTGATACCGTTTCATGCCGAGGGATTGGACCTGCGCGAGGCGGCCTATCGTGTCATAGGTCACCCGACTGTGGCCGACAAGACTTTTTTGATCACCATTGGCGACCGCACCGTCGGTGGCTATACGGCGCGTGACCAGTTCGTCGGCCCTTGGCAGATTCCGGTGGCCGATTGCGCTGTGACTACGATCAGCTATGACAGCGAAAAAGGCGAGGTGATGGCACTGGGCGAGCGCACACCGCTGGCGTTGATCAACCCGGAGGCTTCAGGCCGCATGGCGGTGGCCGAGGCGATTACCAACCTTGCTGCCGCTACGGTTAACGATATTAGTGACATTCGTCTGTCGGCTAATTGGATGGCCCCTGCCGGTCATCCCGGCGAGGACGCTGCATTGTTTGATACGGTGCGTGCGGTGGCCAAGGATCTCTGCCCGGCGCTGGGCATCAGCATCCCGGTGGGCAAGGATTCGATGTCCATGCAAAGCCGCTGGCTGGACGGTAAGACGGCCAAGGCCGTGGTGTCGCCGCTGTCGCTGATCGTTACGGCCTTTGCACCAACGCCCGATGCACGCCGCACCTTGACCCCGCAACTGCGCACTGATGCTGGCGCCACCGACCTGTTACTGCTTGATCTCGGCCAAGGCCATAACCGTCTGGGCGGCTCCATCCTGGCGCAGTGTTATAACGCCTTGGGAGATGTCGCCCCCGATTTGACTTCTGCTACACAACTCAAGGCCTTCTTTGCCCTGATTCAAAATCTGAACCGCGAGGGCTTGTTGCTTGCCTATCACGACCGTTCCGACGGTGGCTTGTTTGCCACACTGTGCGAGATGGCCTTCGCCGGTCATTGCGGCATCGATATCGATATTGACGAGCTGCGCTACAAGCGGTTCCACGACGACCTCGCCGAGGCCTTGGCTGATGCACCGGAACCGCACGAGCCCTACACCAGCCGCATTTTCAATATCTTGTTCAATGAGGAACTGGGCGCGGTGTTGCAGGTGCGCCGGTGCGATATGGGCCGTGTCATCGATGCCTGTATTGACGCGGGCTTGCGTGATGAGTTGTTCGTCATTGGTAGCCCTACTCGCGGTGACCGTGTGCGTATTTTGCGCGAGGGGGTGGCGGTACTCGACGAGACGCGTTTGGACCTGCAAACCGCGTGGAGCGCCACCAGCTTGCGCATGCAGCACTTACGCGACAATCCTGACTGCACGCGGCAGACCTTTGAGACCTTGCAGGCCAGGGACCCTGGTCTGTCGGCTACGCTGAGTTTTGACCTCAACGATGACATTGCCGCGCCTTATGTGAAGAAGCGCAAGGCACAACCCAAGGTGGCCATCCTGCGCGAACAGGGGGTCAACGGCGAGGTGGAAATGGCGGCAGCCTTTGATCGTGCCGGCTTTGTTTCCGTCGATGTACATATGAGCGATATCCTCAGTGGACGGTTGGATTTGTCTGGTTTCAAGGGGCTGGCGGCCTGCGGCGGCTTTTCGTTTGGCGTTGTGCTGGGTGCGGGTGGCG
>SXRG01000058.1 GCA_005793645.1 Burkholderiales bacterium | reverse complement strand
TGCCGTATCTGGACATCGTTCGCCGCGTAAAGGATGCCTTCCGGGCGCCGACCTTTGTGTATCAAGTGAGCGGTGAATATGCGATGCTGAAGGCCGCCGGCCAGAACGGCTGGATCAACGAACAAGCCTGCGTGATGGAGTCGCTGCTCTCATTCAAACGCGCCGGTGCCGATGCCATCCTGACCTATTACGCACGGGATGCCGCACGCTGGCTGGCAACGGATTGATCCGGGTCCACCTCCCCGCTCAATAACAGCTCCAGCTGCGCCATCGACAAGCGGCGCAAAGGTTCATCGCGCCCCGGACCCTCTGCACGCAGGGCATTTTCCGGAAGGATGCGCAACCAGATATCAGCTGGATCCGAATAGAGTTGGTACACGGTACGCCCAGCCTGCTCAATACTACGAAACTCAATATCCTGATTCACCAGAAACTGCTCCAAGGCCTTGGACGAGTCGATGTAGAGGTCGATCTCGATATTGGTGCGCCCGCTCACCAAGCCAACCGCCCGACCCGTTGCCACACCACCGACCAGGCGTGGATGGAAGGCCGCAAAGACTCGCATCACCTCGAGCGCCTGTTCGCGCAGAGCACGCAGCGGACTGGCCGGATCCTGAACAAAGAGGCGATGATGCTCGGCCAGCGCCATCTCCACCTCCTCATTGCTGGGCAGGCTGTGCGAATCCGGCGCACCCAGTTGCCGCGCCGCCTTGCGCTTGGCCTGGCCGAAGTCGGCCACTCCATTCTCCGCAATCAGCCGTGCTGCCGCCTGAGCAATGCGCACCCGCATCTGGGCATGGCGTACTGCCTCTCTGGCCATGCGGCCTCCTTTCGTCTCAACGCCGCGCGGGCAAAGGCCTTCCCGGCGGAAATTCATCCAGGAAAAACTCCGACACCCCTTGCGGATCCGGCTGCCCGGTAACCGGGTTCACCGACCGAACACTCACCCCCTCCGGTGCAGCGTAACCGACCTCGGGCACATTATGTAACGCAGCCCCCATGTATCGAACCCACATCGGCAAGGCAGCGCCACCGCCGGTCTCGCCGGTCGGGCGGGGTTGGTCAAAACCCAGCCAGGACACCGCCACCCGAGTCGGCCCAAAGCCAGCAAACCAGGTATCACGCGTGTCATCGGTCGTACCGGTCTTGCCCGCCAGGTCCAGCCGACCTAATTCCATCGCCTTCACCGCCGTACCCCGGCGCACCACATCCTGCAACAGGGTAGTCATCACAAAAGCATTACGAGGATCCAGAACGGGCTCGACTTCCGGGGTTGTAAAGTTTTCCAGAACCCGGCCCTCCTTGTCCGTGACCCGCAACAGATAGTGTGGTTTGACCCGCAAGCCGCCATTGGCGAACACCGCATAGCCCACCGCCATCTCCAACGGCGTTGCCTCGTTAGCTCCCAAGGCGAGGGTGTAGAGGGCCGGAACCCGCTCGGCCGGAAAACCAAAACGCAAGGCATGCTGCTGGGCAAACCCCACCCCCGTCGCATCCAGGACCCGGATGGAGACCAGGTTTTTGGATTTATAAAGGGCCCGGCGCATCGTCATCGGTCCTTCGGTTTCGCGCTCATAGTTCTGCGGATTCCATTCCACCCCGCCCGTCAAGGCCGGGTTAATGCGAATGGGCGCGTCCTCGAAGACCGTCGCCGGCGTGATGCCGCGTTCCAGCGCCGCCGAGTAGATGAACGGTTTGAAGGTTGAACCCGGTTGCCGCAAGGCCTGAGTGACATGGTTGTACTGACTACGGACAAAGTCGAAGCCACCCACAAAGGCCCGGATCGCACCACTCTCTGGCGACAACGAGACCAGGGCAGCCTCCACCTGCGGCGTGGCCGTCAACAGCCAAGGCTGAGTGGGCCCAAGACGCACCACACGCACCACCGACCCGGGACGCAAACGGCGGGCCGCGCTGGCCTTAGGGCCCAGGGCCGCTTGAGCGAATTCGATCTCCGCCGGGCCGAGATCCACCTCATCGCCACCACGCAGACGCACCCGAATTCGTTTGCTATCGACACGCAACACCACAGCCGGCAACAAGCCGTTCAGCTCACCCCGAGCCGCCAGCGCATCCGCGATCGCCGCTTCACGATCCTGAGCATTGGCCGGCAAGGTCAGTTGCGCCTCGGCACCTGGATAGCCATGGCGGCGCGTATATTCCACCACCCCGGCACGCACGGCATCGACCGCCGCCTTTTGATCCGCGATACGCACGGTCGTATAGACGCGCATCCCGGTCTTGTAGATCTGTTCACCATACTTCTGGAACATGTATTGCCGCACCAGTTCAGCCAGGTGATCCGCCGCGGCATCGAAGGTCTGCGGGGTGTAACGGATGACCAGCTTGCGCCGTTGCGCTTGATCAAATTCAGCCTCGGTAATGAATTTGATGTCGCGCATTCGCTTCAGCACATACTGCTGGCGAATCTTGGCGCGCGGGAAATTAACCACCGGGTTATAGGCTGAAGGCGCCTTGGGCAAGCCCGCCAACATGGCCGCCTCGGCCAGATCAATCTGGTCCAGCGGCTTGCCAAAATAGACCCGGGCCGCCGCCTCGAAACCGTAGGCCCGCTGCCCTAGATAGATCTGGTTGATATACAACTCCAAGATCTCGTCCTTGCTCAGGGTGCTCTCGATTTTGACGGCCAGCAACGCTTCGTTTATCTTCCGCTTGAAACTTTTCTCGGACGACAGGAAGAAATTGCGCGCCACCTGCATGGTGATCGTGGATGCGCCCTCCTTGGCCCCACCGGAAAGTACATTTGAAACAGCGGCGCGCAAGACGCCTAGGGAGTCCACACCACCGTGTTCATAAAAGCGTTCGTCTTCCGCAGCCAGGATCGCCTGGCGCAAGACCAGCGGCGTATTTTTCAGCACCACGACCGAGCGTTTCTCCTCGCCAAACTCCCCGATCAAGGCCCCATCCTCGGTGTAGATACGCAATGGCAACTTTGGACTGTAATCCTTCAGGGTCGCCACATCAGGCAGGTTCGGATACAACACCGCCGCGGACAGACCGGTCACGACCATCGCCGCCACAATCATCGCCGACAAGCTGACCCAAACCACGCGCATAAAACGCCATTTTTGCATCACAAAACCTCTTCTGCGCCCGCCCGGTTCCGCGTCACTCAAACCCAAGCAGGCGGTAACTCATGAAACTAAACGTGTTGCCCATGCGAATAAAACAACCACAACGATCTCCGTTGCATGCCGTTGCGCATCTTAGCGCATCGGGGGTCCGAGTGCTTGTCTACGGACAGCCCCACAGCACTGGCAACACGCCCGCGAACAACCCACCTGTGGCCGAAGGCCACGCCCCTCTCGCCATGCCAGAGGACTCGCCACCAGACTTCGATCAACTCACAGCCGCGCTGCGTTCTGCCAGCGCTTCGTTGCCGGGCCCTATCGACGCACTCACCCTGGTTATCCCCGCCGCGCAATGCCGTACGGCGCACCGACCCTTCCCCGCCAAAATCGCTGAGGCCGAGGGCCACGCGCTAGCCGCCCATATGGCCGCCCAGATCGCCGCCGAATGGGGTCACACCGCGCCTGTCGCCTTTGACTTGCAACGCAGGACAACAAACGAAATCACCCTATGCCTAGCCCCTCGCGCCCTAATCGCAGGCTACCTTAAGGCCGTACATGCCGCCGGATTGCGCTGCATCGCCATCACCCCGGAAAACGATCCAGCCCCTGCCAGCCACGCATCCACCCCATTTAACCTGATTCCCTGGCGCAACACGGTCTGGCTGAAGCGAGGCCGTACCCGAATTCTATGGCTAGTCACCACGACCCTGTTAATCATCACAACCGCCGCCCTGATGGTCCACGGCCAAACCAGCCGTGAACATGCCCTCAGCGCCCAACACGCTCGACTGCAAGGGACCATCAAAATCCGTCAGGCTCAACTGTCGGACCTCGCCAAACGCCACCAGCAACTGGAGACCCGACGGTCCGCTCAGCAAGCAGAACGGACGGCGCATGAGGCCGCGCTGCGCCAACAACAAGCCTGGGCCGCACGACTGGATAAAATGGCCCACAGGCGGTCCCGGGAAATCCGCTACCACAGCCTGAGCTACGATAGCCAAGGAATACGGCTTGAAGGTCTGGCGCAAACCCCGGCGGCCCTCACCCGCCTGCTCAAAACCCTGCCCTGCCCCCACCTAAGCGAAGGCCACCGCGACGCCAACGGCCCGCTGCGTTTTGCGCTCCAACTTCCGGCCAACTGCTTGACAACGCCATGAACAACGGCCCCCTGAGCGATCTTTTCGCACGCCTATCACAAACGCTGTCCCGCGCCCTGCTGCGCCATGGCCAAATTCCAGCGAGAGCGCACCATGGCGCTATGACCCTCTGGCTGCTCTGCATCGGAGCCCTCTCGCTAACCCTCTGGATCTGGCCTACACAAGATCACATCCACAATCTTGAAACCACGCTTCGCACCCGTACGATCGAGCTCCGTGGACTAGATGAACGCCTCCGCGAAGCTGAGGCCTTGAATAACACCCTGCAGACCGTAACGACCGCCTCGCCCCGCTTGACACAAGACCCCTGGCAGTTCCTGCAAGGCCTCGCTCAAGCCCAATCCGTCCATCTGCTCGACTACACCCCACTCCCTGCCAACCCCGAATCCGATTGCCAACGGCTGCGGTTAAAAATGAATGGCGCGCCCCTCGCCGTCCAAGGCCTACTACAGGACCTGTTACACAGCCCGCAGTCCGTCGAGCGCTTCACGCTTTCCACTGGCACCACAACCGATGATCGCGGATTGATCACCCTTTCCCTGCAGGTCTGCATACGCAATCCCACATCGTACCCAAGCGCACATCCAGGCCCATCCTCAGCCCCGTCCGCAGCGCTGTTCCAGCCCCGCCCCAAACCCATCCACACACCCCGAACCGTACTGGAAGAACACCCCCTGTCCGCCTACCGGGTCATTGCCATAGGCCGCGCCGCGCACGACCACTACGCCTTGGTGCGCACACCCGCCGGAAAAACCCACACGGTCCGGCCCGGGATGCGGCTCGGTGATCGTGGCGGTAAGGTCCACGCCATCCTCCCGAACGGCATTGAGATTCAACAAGACACCGAGCACCAGTCCCTTCTGATCGGAACCCCACCATGACCCTACGCGCCCTGACCGTCCTCTTCGTCGCTACCGCTCTGACCTTCGCCGACCTGTCTTTTGCGACGAGTACGACCCCGACACCGCCCGCCAGCGGTCGCATCGACCTAAATCTGGACGGTGTCGAAGTACGCCAGGCCCTGCGCATGGTCGCCGATCTCTCGGGGCATGGGCTCATCATTGACGAAGACATCACCGGCACGGTCACCCTCAAGGTCCGTGATCTGCCTTGGCAAGAGGCGCTGGATCTGATCCTGGCCAGCAAACGGCTGACGACAGAACCGCACGGCCTCGCACTCCGCGTCCTGAACAAGGCGCAACAAGAAGAACGCCCGGCGACAGAATTTGTCGCGATTCCGCTCCGTCACCTACCTGTCGACCAGGCCGCCGCCCTGGTCGAAGGGCGTCCTTGGCAAACGACCGCCAGCCCGGTTAGTTGCGGTTCCGAAGTTGCCCCACCGCAACCCACCTCCCGCGCCACCCACCAGGCAGCGACGCAACCACTCGCTTCCGAACGCGGGCCCAACCCCTCGACTGCGGGGCCCCGGCTGCTCAGCCCCAGGGGCCAACTCCTGATCGATCACGCCTACCCGCGTCTGCTGATCAAGGACAGCCCGTCGCGTCTGGCCACCCTGCAACGCCTCATTGCCCTGCTTGATCAGCCCCAGCGCCAAGTCATGCTGGAGGCCCGCATCGTCATCGCCGACACCACCTTCAGTCGCAACCTGGGCATTCGGCTCGGGGCGCGGTGGGCGCGGGGCAGCAGCCTCATGATCCTGCCCGCAACCCTAACGGATGCCAGTCCCTTAGCCGCCGCCACCACCGACCTGCTGCGCATTGAACTCGACGCCCTGGAGCAAACAGAAAAAGGCCGCGTCATCGCCAACCCCCGCGTCATGACCCTGAACCGCACCCCGGCCGTCATCACCCAGGGCGAACAACTGCCGATCCAGAACAGCACTACCACCAACGGCAGCATCAGTACCCAGACCACTTACAAGGACGCCCTGCTCTGCCTGAGGGTTGCGCCTAACATCCTCGACAACGAGCTGATCGAACTGGACATTGAAGTACACAAGGATAGCCGCGGCCGTAGCCTGAGCAGCGGCAACGGCCAAGGTGCCGAGGCCTTTCCCATCGACACCCACCGCCTCAAAACCCGCGTCCGTGTCAAACACGGCGAGACCCTGATCCTGGGCGGCATCTACCAAGAAGACCGGGGCGACAGTCAGAGCGCATTCCCGTTACTGACCGATATTCCCCTGCTCGGACGCCTATTTCGTAGCGAAGGCGAAACCCGACGCAACCGCGAACTGCTGGTGTTTCTCACCCCCCACCTCGTGGACAAGCAACCCTAATCGCCACACGCGTGACATCGGGAATCGCGAAAAATCGTGGTCAGACCATGATCTTTCGCTTTCAGACTGGCCTGCTATGTCTTAATCAACATTGTGGGTGTGTACCGACAGCGCTTGGTGTCGTATGCGCCTACAGCAAGGCCAAGCTATCGCGATGAATTAGCTCCGGGGCATCGACATAGCCAAGTATGGCGGCGATGTCGTGGCTTGGGTGGCCGATGATGCGGCGGGCATCAAAGGCTGAGTAGTTGACCAGACCTCTGGCAATGTCACGGCCGGCGGCATCGACACAGGCGACGACCTCGCCACGCTGAAAATCTCCTTCGACGGCGACAACACCAATCGGCAGCAGACTCTTGCCCTGCGTAGTCAGGGCGGCCACCGCGCCAGCGTCAAGCACCAACCGACCGCGACCGCGCAGATGGTCGGCCAGCCATTGACGACGCGCCTCCAAGGTCGCTGCGCTGGCGATAAGCTGGCTACCGATGGCCTCGCCCTCGGCCAGGCGTACCAACACCGCGTCTTCGCGACCACTGGCAATGACGGTATGCGCGCCGCTGCGGGCTGCACGCTTGGCGGCGAGGATCTTGGTCAGCATGCCACCGGTACCTACATTAGAACCGGCACCACCGGCCATGGTTTCGAGCGCGATGTCGCCCGCCCGGGCATCGCGTACCAATGTGGCGGCTGGATCCTTGCGTGGATCCGCGGTGTACAGACCCGACTGGTCGGTGAGGATAATCAACGCATCGGCCTCGACCAGATTGGCGACCAGTGCCCCCAGTGTGTCGTTATCGCCAAACTTGATCTCGTCAGTGGTGACCGTATCGTTTTCGTTGATGATCGGGATGACCTTGAGCTCGAGCAGGGTGCGCAAGGTCGAGCGGGCGTTAAGATAGCGCTCGCGGTCCGTCAGGTCGGCATGGGTCAGCAACACCTGTGCCGAACGCAGACCGTGACCGCGAAAGCAGCGCTCGTAGGCCTCAATCAAGCCCATCTGGCCGACAGCGGCAGCGGCCTGCAACTCGTTGAGCGCCTGCGGGCGCTTGGCCCAACCCAGACGCAACAGGCCTTCGGCAATGGCACCCGAAGAGACCAGCACGACCTCTTTGCCCATGGTATTGAGCGCGGCAATCTGCTCGGCCCAACGCGCCAGCCGCACATGATCCAGTCCGCGACCATCGTTGGTGACCAGACTGCTGCCAACCTTGACGATCAGGCGGCGGGCATCGGCGATGACGGATTTCACGCTTCGTCCTCGTCGGCGAAGGCCTCAGGCCCCGCCTCTGCATCAGCAACAATCTCTTTGGCCGCCGCGTCCGCTTCGGCACGCTGCGTCTCCAGGAAGCCCATAAGCGCATAGACGAGTTTCTGGCAGTTTTCACCGCTGATCGCGGCAATGCCGAACACCGGGCCGTCCCAGCCGTAATCACGAAGAAAATTTGCTATCCGCTCAGCGCGTTCTTCCTCCGGGACCAAGTCGAGCTTGTTGAGCACCAGCCAGCGTGGCTTGTTGTACAGATCGTCATCGTACTTGCGAAGCTCTTCGACGATGGCACGCGCCTCACGCACCGGATCAACCGTAGGATCAAACGGTGCTAGATCGACCAAATGCAGCAGCACCCGGGTGCGTGCCAAGTGGCGGAGGAATTGATGACCCAGCCCGGCGCCCTCGGCAGCACCTTCGATTAGACCGGGGATATCGGCAATGACAAAACTGCGGTCGTGATCGACGCGCACCACGCCCAAGTTGGGGTAGAGCGTGGTAAACGGGTAATCGGCCACCTTGGGGCGCGCCGCCGACACCGCGCGGATAAAGGTCGATGTTCCGGCGTTGGGCATACCCAGCAGACCAACATCAGCCAGCACCTTAAGCTCCAGACGCAGGCGGCGGCTTTCACCCTCCGTGCCGGGGGTGCTCTTGCGTGGGGCGCGGTTAGTGCTGGTCTTGAAATGCAAGTTGCCGAGGCCACCCTTACCGCCCCGCGCAATACAAAACCGCATGCCATCCTTGGCCAGATCAACGATGCTATCGCCGGTCGTGCGAAAGCCGTCCTCGTCGATATTCTCTTCGATCACCAGGGTTCCGACCGGTACACGAACGATGCAGTCAGCCCCACCCTTGCCGTAACAATCGGCCGAGCCCCCGCGTTCGCCGTCCTCCCCACGATAGGTCCGGGTGTAGCGAAACTCGATCAAGGTGTTGAGATTGCGATCGGCCACCAACCAGACATCGCCCCCCTTGCCACCATCGCCGCCGTCGGGGCCACCCATGGGGATGTACTTTTCGCGCCGGAAGGTGGCCGCGCCCTTGCCACCGTTGCCGGCGCAGACTTCGATAGAGGCTTCGTCAATGAATTTCATGGTCGGGAATGATAACGGGGTTTGGCGTGCATGTATTTGTGTACATACCGACAAACCCCGATTTTGGTGGGTTGTGAGTGACTCGAACACTCGACCGACGGATTAAGAGTCCGCAGCTCTACCAACTGAGCTAACAACCCGAAACATGGTAGGTCGGGCGAGATTCGAACTCGCGACCAACGGAGAAAAAGTCCGCTGCTCTACCGGCTGAGCTACCGACCCGGAAAGACGGCGATTATTCCAAATCCAAGCATTCGAGTCAATCCTAAAATTCAAACCCAAAGCTGAAGTGAACACCGTCAGGCCCGACAAGCCGAGCCATTTCCAATCCAGTCGCTATTTGACCGAATGGATCTGCCGCCAGGTATCCATGAAGGCGTGGATACGCTTCACCTTAATCAGACCCGGGATAAACATAGCGATCTCTCCATTCGGGTCATAGAGGTAAGAAGTCGGATAAAAATCGACCGGGCCCACTTGGCGGAATGGGCTGTCCGGATTGCGCCGGGAGCCACCGGCCACAATTGCTTCAAAGTTGAGGTTGTGACGCTGGGCCGTCTCGGAGACGATGCTAACCTCAGGGCCATAATCCAAAGCCACGCCGATGACAACAAAGTCCCTGCGCTTGTTGAGTTCGTTCAACTCCGGAACTTCTTCCCAACACAATGGGCACCACGGGGCCCAAAAGTTGACCAAGACCCATTGGCCTTTGTAGTCAGAGAGTCGAACCGACTTCCCGTTTACATCGGTAAACTGAAAATTGATTGTCTTTGGAGCGGCCAGCGCGCTTGAAATCCAAGCCGCGCACAGCACCCCCCCCAATAGTAATTTTAGGTAACGAAGCAAGTTTTCCTATCGCACTTTAATTTCGCGCCATCCAATGGTACTGAAGCTTCATGGTGATCGTTGCCCCAGCCAGAATGCCGGTCAGCGCAATAACAGAGCCCAAAGCTAGTGTCGAAAGCCCAGTAATTCCCTGGCCTATTGTGCAACCCATAGCTGTCACGCCACCAAATCCCATCAAAGCTGCGCCGATTATATGGCTAAAAAGATCTTGAGGGCTCGTAAAGTACTCCCAGCGAAAAGTTTTATGCAGAACGGCATAAAGGAAGGATCCAATACCGATGCCAAAGACGGTGGCAATACCAAAGGTCACCTTGGTCTGGGTATCCGTCCAATACGCCCACAGATCCATGGTGTAGCCAATCGGGGCCACGAAACTAAACGACTCGGCGCGATGCGAATTGGTCGCCAGATACGTCATTTCCATGGTGTTCGGATCCTCGGCATGCCCCAGATGTCCGGCCAAATACCAGCCTGCAACGACCACCAATCCGGCCACGATGCCCGCCAACATATTGTCACGGTTATGCCGGAATTCCTTGTCCTTGAAAACGAACACCACTATCAACAGGAACATCGCCGTGGCGAGGCCGAGCTGGGCTTGTGCATCGAACCCCAGCATGGCAGGAATGGTGCTGGAAGACCCCAACGACAAGGTCAGCGACTCCGACTGAAGCACCCCAACGCGAAATGCACCGAAGATGCCGCGTATGGTCACAAGAGCCGAATAGCCAAGAAACAGGAAGACCACGATCGACTTAAGGTTCCCGCCGCCTACTCGCACCAAGGTACGCTGGGCGCAACCACCCGCCAGGGTCATGCCAACGCCGAAACACAACCCACCCACCAAGGCAGCTGCCCAGTACACCTGCCCCGCCGTGTAGATCGTATCGGCCAGGTTCAGTTGGCCGAAATAGGCCATACCATTGGCCCCGAGAATAGCAATCGCCATGGCCAACATCCAGGCCCGCATGCGCCCCCAATCTCCCATGTTCACCACATCGGAGACCGCACCCATGGTGCAAAAACTGGTTTTGTGGGCTACATAACCGAACAAGGTCGCCAACAAAAAACCACCCCAGATAACCACACCTGCCAAGGGCATCACTTCGGCACTCATCACATCTCCTCACGCTTTCAAGCGAATTATTTTGTGGCCATTGTAATGGCACATGAGATGCTCATGGCTGGTATATATGGATCAGTAAGAACTCTCAGAAAGCATCGGCATAACGCGTTGGATCGGCAATTCCAGCGGCCAAAAAACCCTCTCGGCGCAGACGGCACGAATCACAGCGCCCGCAGGCCCTCCCCTCTGCGTCTGCCTGATAGCACGACATAGTTTGGCGATAATCCACCCCAAGCGCCTCGCCCAAACGAATGATCTCGGCCTTGCTCAAAGCGAGCAAGGGGGCCGCAATGCGAATCGAATGCCCTTCGGTCGTCCGTTGCGTGGCCACATCAGCCAATCGCTGAAATGCCTCAATGAACGCCGGTCGGCAATCCGGGTAGCCCGAGTAATCCACCGCATTAACGCCGATGTAAATCACCTCGGCCCCCAACACCTCGGCCCAGCCCAGAGCCAGCGACAACATCACTGTATTGCGAGCCGGGACATAGGTCACCGGAATACCGGTGCTGGGGGATTCGGGCACCCGGATGCGCATATCGGTCAGGGCCGAACCCCCAAACTGGTCAATGTCGAGGTGCACGACCCGGTGTTCCTCCGCCCCCATGGCCTGAGCAACCCGCGCAGCCGCCGCCAATTCGGCCAGGTGACGCTGACCATAAGAAACGCTCAAGGCGTAGCAGATATAACCCTCGTCACGCGCCATGGCGAGCGTAGTGGCCGAATCAAGGCCACCAGACAGCAGGATCACTGCGCGCTTGGGGGCCACGGCATCTGCACGCGTCATCGTCCCCTTACCTCGGTCCACAACAGTTTGTGCAATTGCACTTGCAGACGCACGGGCAAGCCATCGCGAAGAATCCAGTCGGCCAGTTGTGTCGGAGACAACTGACCCTGCACGGCCGAAAACAACAGTGCACAACGCTCCGCCAAACGATGCTGATGGATCTGTTCAACCGCCCAGGCGTAATCCTCCGCATCGGCGAGGACGAACTTCAATTCATCTCGCGGCGTGAGATGACCGATATTGGACCAGAGATTACGCGCCACCTCACCCGAAGCCGGTGTCTTCAGATCAACAATGCGTGCGACCCGCGCATCAACCGTGGCGATATCGAGCGTGCCGCTGGTCTCCAGCGAGACCTCCAGACCCGCATCACAAAGCAATGTCAACAGATCGATGCACGCGCGTTGTGCCAGGGGCTCGCCCCCTGTCACCGTGACATGGCGCGTTGGAAAGGCTTGCACCCGGGCCAGGATTGTCGCCAAGGTCTGCGTTTCGCCCCCAGAAAAGGCATACTCCGTATCGCAATACACACAGCGTAATGGGCAGCCGGTCAGCCGCACGAACACCGTCGGCAAGCCAACCCGGCTCGCCTCACCTTGCAGAGAAAAAAAGATCTCGCTGACCCGTAGCGTCGCGGCGCCAGAAACCTGCATGAAAATTAGTCAAGAATCGCGCGCAGCTTGCGACCCGTGCCAGCCGCCTTGCTCTTCGGATAGTGCGCAATCAGCTGATCCAGCGTCTCACGCGCGGCCGAGTTTTGCTTCAATCGAGCCTGCACCCGAGCCAGACTCAACATCGCGTCGGCCCGTTTGTCATGCTTTGGAAAATTCTTGATCAGACGCTGTTGCACCTCGGCGGCCTGCTTGAAATCTTCCATCGCAAGATACGACAGGCCCAACCAGTACAGCGCATTCGCCGTCAGATCGCTATCGGGGTAGTCCTTCACATACTGTTCAAAGACGGCCACGGCCTCCGGGTATTTGCCGCGCTTAAAAATAGCCGAACCCTTCTCGTAAAGGGCCACTCCCTCGACACCCACAGGGGGCTGAACGGGGTCCGCCGCGCTGACAGCAGGTTGAATCACCGTTTGAACCGTGGGTTTCCCTCCCCCTTTGATCGCAACCGCCGATTGCAGGTTAATCCCTTCAGCCGTCTTCGCCACCGATGCCACCAGACGCGCGTCCAGCGCCTTCAGCCGCTGATCAAGATCCTGGTAATAGTCTTTCTGCCGCTGCTCGGCGAGCTTCAGCTGGTGTGAAAACTCCTCCAGCGCACCCCGCAGCCGGGCGATATCAGACCTACTCTCTTCCAACCGGGCCTGCAAACCGAGCAGGCCCTGATTCTGCAGTTGTGTTTCTAGGCGCTCCAGACGCTCCTGCAGACGCCGGGTATCGACACCCGATGCGTCACCACGAACCGGCTCGGCCGCCTCGACCTGCGGCAAGCACAACACCATACTCAATAAAAGGGCAACCCGTAATCGACTCATGTGTCTTTATCACTCATCCTTGTAGATCAGGACCGCCCGGCGGTTTTGTTTCCACACTGCCTCGTCATGCCCCTCGGCCACCGGTTTCTCGGAACCCAGACTAACCGCCTCGATGCGGGCCTCAGAAATACCCAGCAAACCCAAAGCCTGTTTAACGCTTTCGGCACGACGCTGCCCCAGCGCCAGGTTGTACTCACGGCTACCGCGCTCGTCAGCATGGCCCTGCACCAACAGATCCAGTTTCGGTTGTGCCTTCAGAAAGGCCCCATGCGCCTCCAGGGTCGCGTGATCGGTGGCCGCTAACGCCGCGCTGTCATAGTCAAACTGGAAAGTACGCACCTTCGGGCGAACCGCCACCACAACGCTCTTGGTCGGCTCGGTTTTGGCCGACTCAGGCGCCGCTTGCGCATCCAGTGGCTTGGACTGCATCTCGTTGGCACGGAGCGGACGCGTTTGCCCTGCCTCGCCAAGCGTTTTCTTCGGCTGCACAGGCTCGACCTTCGGCTGCACGGGCTCAGCCGGAGCCCCCTTGATCGGCGTAACCGCAACCGTTTTGTTGGCCACCTCTTGCGCACCACGCGTCTCGATCGGCGCCTCCTTGCTCGGTTTGTTCGCGCATCCCGCCAGGGTCATGGCCAGGACGATTCCCATCACAACATAACGAAACATGTAAACCTACCTTATCTCTCAGCGTTCAATGCGACCACGCCGGTTCACGCAAATCGCCCTCTTGCGTCAACCGCTGCTTGATCTTGCCATCCAGGGAAACGGTTGCCAGCACTCCCCGGCCCTGTACCCGGGTGGCGTAAAGCACGATACGATCATTCGGCGCAAAACTCGGCGACTGATCATAATCGGTTTCGGTCAAGACTTGCACCTGTCGCGTAGACAAATCCATGACCGCAACCCGGAAAGCCCCCTCAGCACGATGCACAAAGGCCATCCAGCGCCCATCCTTGGACAGCGCCGGCGAAACATTGTAACTGCCATCAAAGCTCATGCGCTGGACCTCACCCGAGGACAGTTCGAACCGATAAATCTGCGGCGATCCACCCCGGTCGGAGGTGAAAAAGATAAAGCGTCCGTCCGGACTATAAACCGGCTCGGTGTCGATGGATGAACTCCGCATCAATCGGGCTGGCTCGCCTTGGCCCAACACGTCCACCCGATATAACTGCGAAGACTGATCCCGGGTCAGCGCCACCACCAAATGTTTTCCATCCGGCGACCAGGCCGGGGCGGAGTTCGAACCCCTGAAACGAGCCACCGCCCAGCGCCGTCCATCCTCCAAACTTTGCACATAGACAATGGGGCGCCGCTCTTCGAAGGAGACATACGCGATCCGGCTACCATCCGGTGACCAAGCCGGCGAGATGACCGGTTCGGGCGACTCAAACACGCTAAAGGCATTGTGCCCATCAGTATCAGAAACCCTGAGGGCAAACCGACCGCCCTGCTTAACTACATAGGCAATCCGACCGCCATAGGCCCCTGGCGATGCCAACAAGGCCAAGTGCACCTCTTCTGCAATCCGGTGCGCCACGCCCCGCAACGCCCGGGGCGGCACCACATAACTGAAACCCACCATCTGACGGGCCCGCACCGCGTCATACAACCGGAAGCGCACCTCAACATTCTTGTCCGGCAAGGTCGTCACCTGCCCCACCACGACCGCGTCAACATCGTTCTTGCGCATCCGTCCAAAACCGGCCGTCAACACATCACCCACCTGCAAGGAAGATTCATTGACGATGCGGAACTGTCCGCTTAGGGAGAGGTCGTCTGCCAAAACCCGTGCGACATCCTCCTGGTCGGAAGCCCCCTGACCAAAGGGCCCGATCGCCACCACAATACGATTAGCCGCGCCGCCGACGATCTCGATGGTCATCGCCGACCACACCGGGCCGGTCATCCACATCAAAAACAGGCTAACAAGTACGCGCCGCACAGAATTCATTTACCCACCCAAAGATCGGAGTCATTGTAGCACCGGCTACCCTATCCTTCACGCGGCCGAAAACGCAATTCCAGACCCCCACGAAAATCGGCCGCCGCCCCTGCACCCACAGGCAGCGGCAACGGGGAGGCCTTGAGAATAGCCGCTTCGACCGCCGCGTCATACGCCGGTTGGCCACTCGACTGAATCCGCTCCGGCGCCCCCATGATCTCTCCGTTGGGAAACAAACGCACCAGATACACCACCTCCGGATTGCCCTTGACGCCTTCTGGAATACGCAGCAGACCGCGGATCTTAAGGCGGATGCGATCCTGGGCATCCCGGATCGCTATCGTCTTGATCTGAGCCGCCGTGCGTGCGCGGTTCTCCGCCCGTTGCCGCAAGGCCTGCACCTGCGCCAACTCGGCCGCCATGACCTCATTCGCCTCACTCGCCAATTCTTGCTCCAAGGCACGACGAGCCATTTCGCGTTTTTGTTCTTGTTTCTGTGCCTCACGCTTTTTCAGTTCCACCTTGGAAACCGGCCGTTTGCTGGCCTGCTTCGGTTCAAGCTTGGGCTTGAGGGTGATATCCGGTTTGTGTACGGGAGGCGGTTCGACCTTGGGTGGTGCCTCAACCACGGACTCGGATCTAGAGATGACCGCCGGTTCCGGAAGGTGCGTCCAGACCTCTGCCTGGACCGGCTGATTGGGCGCATTACGCCACGAGACTCCCAGCACCAGTGCCAGCAACAACCCCCCATGAACCAGCACCGACAACAGGCCCGCCCACAAGGGCGAACGATCCACTTCCAGTGCACGGACAGGCCTTGCCACACGCGGCATCGCCCAGGCACTCATGAAGCGGCCGGTTGAACCAGCAAGCCAATACGCTCGACCCCGCCGTGCTGCAATAGGTCCATCAGGCGCATCACTTGCTCATAGCGCAGATTGCGGTCACCCGCAATGACCACGGGCTGCCCTGGCCGGACCCTCTGCCGAGCGCGCAACTCGGCCACAAGACGCTCCTCGGTAAAAGGTTCCTCGCGCCCATCGGTCGCTCGATCACGCAAGATCAGCGAGGCATCGCTCCGCAACACCACCTCCAGAGGTCCAACCGGCGTACTGCTGCCCTGACCGATGCGCGGCAGCTCGACCTGCGACGGGCTCAGGAAAGGTGCCGTCGCCATAAAGATCACTAACAACACCAACATCACATCGATGTAGGGAACCACATTCATCTGACTCATGGCACGCCGGGGACGCTGACGAATCATGGCTTCTGATGCCCCCAACGCTGCATGACATTAGAGAACTCCTCCATGAAGACATCAAAACGATTCGCCAAGCGGTCGAATTCATGGGTGAAGTGGTTGTAGGCAATCACTGCCGGGATGGCAGCAAACAAGCCAATGGCCGTTGCTACCAGGGCCTCGGCGATCCCCGGTGCCACATGCGCCAGCGTCGCCTGGGAGACATTCGACAGGTTGCGGAAGGCATTCATGATGCCCCAGACCGTCCCGAATAGGCCCACATAGGGTGACACCGAACCAATCGTTGCCAACAGCGGCAAGCGCGATTCAAGTCGATCCATCTCACGCTGGTACTCTGCACGCATGGCGCGTTGTGCGCTCTCCAGCACGGCTTCTGGCATGGCGCCCGGTTGCTTACGCATACGCTCAAAGGCCTTGTAGCCAGCGCGACACACACGCTCCATGCTACCAGCGTTTGCCTCTATAGAGCGCGTCAGAACCTCAGCCACGCCACCGCCCCAAAACGCATCCTCAAAGGCCCGCGTGGCACGATCCTCACGGCGGAAGGCGAACCACTTTTGGAAGATCAACCACCAGGACAATAGCGAGGCCGCCAGCAACAGCAGCATAACCATTTTGACAACCCAACTGGCCTCAAGCACCAGGGTCCACAGGGAAAGATCCATCGTTGGGTTCATGCGGGGCTCAACTTGCTAAGCAGATGGGGCGGTATTTTAACGGGTCGCATCCCGGTTGTGCTCACGCAAGCCAATTTCACCTGTGCGGACAACAACACTTCATCGCCGCGCAGGACCTGTTGCACCATAGTCAGACTGGCGCGGCCCAGCGCAATGCTATAGCACTGCACCCGAAGGGCATCGTCGAAGCGCGCCGGCTTCAGATAATCCGCCTCCACGCGCCGTACCACAAACAGTATGTCCTCCTGCGCCGCCCATTCGGCCTGATGAATATCCAGCGAACGCAACCACTCGCTGCGTGCCCGTTCCAGAAATTTCAGGTAATTGGCGTAATACACCACACCGCCGGCGTCGGTATCCTCCCAATAGACACGCACCGGCCAGGTAAAACCCACGGAGGGTGGCGCGTTAAGCATCGAGGGCGTCATTTCCTCTCCACCCTCGCCTCTACTCATCAAACAGTTCCGTAGGCTGGATACGCGTTGGCGCGGCAAGGCCGAAATGACGATAGGCCAAGGGCTGCGCCACCCGCCCGCGCGGGGTGCGCGCCAAAAAACCCTGCTGAATCAGAGAAGGCTCTAGCACATCCTCGATGGTGTCGGCCGCCTCACCGATCGCCGCTGCCAAGTTTTCCAGGCCGACCGGGCCCCCTGAAAATTTTTCCAGCAGCGCGGAGAGCAGCTTTCGATCCATCACATCCAACCCACCGCGATCGACTTCCAGCATCTTCAGGGCCGAGTCGGCCACCTCGACCGTCACCGCACCATCGGCCTTGACCTCGGCAAAATCACGCACCCTACGTAACAGACGGTTGGCAAGACGCGGCGTGCCGCGCGAACGACGGGCGATCTCGAATGCCCCTGCCTGGTCGATGGCCACCTTCATAAGCCGTCCGGAGCGCTCAACAATATGCGCCAATTCCTCGGCACTATAAAACTCCAGCCGCGCGACGATGCCAAAGCGGTCACGCAACGGATTGGTCAGCATCCCGGCGCGGGTGGTGGCACCGATCAGGGTCAAGGGCGGCAGATCAAGCTTCCCGCACACATGACC
>SXRG01000057.1 GCA_005793645.1 Burkholderiales bacterium | reverse complement strand
CTTCCAGACCGTGGCCGATGGCCTCGTGCAGCAGGATGCCTGGCCAACCGGGGCCTAGCACCACGGTCATTGCTCCGGCTGGGGCGGGGTCGGCGGCCAGGTTGGTGAGGGCTTGATCGACGGCCTTTTTGGCATAGTCGGCCAGACGCGCTTCGTCAAACCAGGTGTAATCGAAGCGACCGCCACCGCCGGAGCTACCCTGCTCGCGGCGACCGTCCTGTTCGACGATTACCTGTAGGGATAGCCGCACCAGCGGTCGCACATCGGCAGTGAGAAGGCCGTCTTGACGGGCCACCATCATGACATCGTGTTCCCCTGCGAGGGATGCCATCACTTGGGTGATGCGTGGGTCGAGGGCGCGCGTGTAGGTCTCCAGTTGATGTAGCAGGGCGATCTTGTCGGTCTCGACGAGTGAGCCGATCGGGTCATGCGGGGCATAAAGCTGATGCCCTTGCTTTATAGTGGGTTGATAGGTGCGCGCATTTTGTCCGGCGGCAGCAATGGTGCGTACGCTGCGGGCGGCTTCCAGGATGGCCTGGGCGGTGATCTCGTCGGAGTAGGCGAAGGCCGTTTTTTCGCCGCTCACGGCGCGGATGCCGACCCCTTGGTCGATGTTGAAGCTGCCGGATTTAACCTGACCTTCTTCTAGGCTCCAGGATTCGCTGCGGGTGTGCTGGAAATAGAGGTCAGCATCTTCGGTCCGGTGGGCGCCTAGGGTGGCGAAGGCTTGCTCCAGAACGGATAAATCAAGCCCGTTGCCTGCCAGCAAGAGTGGCTGGGCGATTTCCAGATGAGCGTTCATTTGGGGTTCTGGACGGACAGGTGGCTGCAGTCGAGGCGACGGTGTTGGAGGGCGGGGAGGCTATTGCGCAGGCTGCGCTGGTACGCTGGATTGAGGTTGGCGATGACGACGCCAGAGCCTCGCGGTAGCCGGTCAAGGATATTGCCCCAAGGGTCGACGATCATGCTGTCGCCATGGGTTTCGCGGCCGGAGACATGGTAACCGCCCTGCCCCGGGGCGATGACATAGGCCAGATTTTCGATGGCGCGGGCGCGGACCAAGGTCTCCCAGTGGGCCTTGCCAGTGGTGGCCGTAAAGGCTGAGGGTACAACGATGAAATCGACCCCGGCCATGGCACGGAATAGCTCCGGGAAGCGTAGGTCATAGCAGATGGACAGGCCCATGCGGCCAAACGGGGTGTCCACGGTGACGACTTCCTTGCCGGGTTGGAGGGTCTTTTCTTCGCGATAGTGTTCGCTGCCGAGATCCAGGCCAAAGAGATGAATTTTGTCGTAGCGGGCAACCTGCTGCCCCTTGTCGTTGTACACGAGACAGCTGTTGAAGACCTTTTTTGCGTTGTTACAGACCAGAGGTAAACTGCCGCCAACCAGCCAGATTTTGTGGCGTTTGGCCTGTGCAGCAAGGAAGGCTTGAATGGGGCCCTCGCCCGGAACTTCGCGTGCGGCTACCTTGTCCGTGTCCTTCATTCCCATGATGGCGAAATATTCGGGTAAGGCGACCAGTTTGGCGCCGGCCTTGGCGGCAATCTCGATCAGACGGGCCGCTTCGTCAAGATTGGCCGGGACATTGGGGCCGGAGGCCATCTGGATGCCGGCAATGCGTGCCAGGTCCTGTGTGGTTTTTGGGGAGGGGATAGCGTGGCGTGCGGTCATGATATCGGTGGGCTACGAGGGGGTATCTAACCTTACACAAGCCTATCGTTTGCGACAAGGCGTTTTGGCTGTGCACGACATTATCTGTTTCGGTTTTTTGTCATTCAGGGCCGTCACGGAAATACATCCTCCGAGGGTTTTGGGGTGGATGGCTTAGGTTTGGTTTGTGGGGTGACAACGGGTTTGTCCCATGTGCCGCTGACCAGATAATGGAAACGCGGTGTGGCGCGGCTGATCTCGTCTTTCAGGAGCTTGCTGGTGATCCAGGCCCCGACTAGTCCGATTGGGCCGGCAGCCAGTCCACTGGCGGCGACTAGGGTGTCGGTCAGGTGCGGCTCTACTTCCAGTTTCAGGGTTTGCGTCTCGTTGTTGAGGTTGATCTGGCCCGTCATGCTGACCCTGGCAGGGGGCCCATTCATCTCAAAATGGGTAAGCTGGATCTGCCCCAGCGTGGTAAAGACACGGGCATTGAGCTGATCAAAGTTAAAGCCCTTGGAGAATAAAGCGCCGACATCCAGGATAGGGAGGCGCGAGAGGGATTGCAGATTGACGATACCGAACAGTCGTGCGATGCCCGGATCCACCTCTAGGAATTGGCCGTTTTTGATCTGGATTTCTATCGGGCCGGAGAGTGTGCTGGTGGCCAGCATGCTCAGGCCACCAGGCCAGGTCAGGCTTCGGCTGGAGAAGGTCCCTTTGCCCCCTTTGACCCGATTTGGATAGCCCAGTCGGTCCATGAGGTGGCCGAGGTTTTTGATCTGTAGTTCACCGTGCTCAAAGTTCGATGAGCGTTGGGGGTCGTCATAGAGCTTTAGATGCCCGGTGAGGATCGCCTCATCATTTGGCTGCGCAATCTTGATCTGAGTGAATTCCATACCCCCCATGATGGGCTTGAAGTTGAGGTTGAGTTGGCCTAGTTTGGCCTCGCCAATCTGCAAATCCTGGATATGGAGAGAACCGTGATAGTCCGTGTGTGAGGAGGTGGTCGATGGAGGGGTGCCGTGCTGTCCGGCAGGCCAATGCAGCCGTTTGAGATCGGCAAGGATATGGCGACTGGGGCGCTCCTTGATGGTGATCGCGCCATCGGCCTCATTACTCTCCAGTTGGATTGTCCAGCCCTCGGTGTTGGGGCTTAGCTCGACCTTGCTCTTGTGCAGGGTGCGACCCATGATCAACAGTTCGTTGCTCCGGATATTGACCTTGCGTAAGGGCAGGCGGGCATCCTTGCCGGTGGTCTTTCCTGGGGAAGAGTCCGCCAGGGCGCTCCATTGATCAAGGTCCAAGCGACCCATCGATCCGCTGATCTCCACGCCCTTTTCAGCCGGGAGTTTTGCCTCCTCAGGGCCGAGATGCAGGCCGATACGGGCGCTGGCTAGATCGTTCTTGTACAGGGCGCGTAGCGTGGCGATGTCTCCGTATTGAGCATCGAGGGCGTTGAAGCCCATATCCTTCGGAATCGACTCGATTCGAAGCGGGGTGCGGCTGGCGGCGACCTTGCCCAGCGGGGCGGGCAATTGAATGGCGAGTCCTTCCAGGCCACTGGTAAATCGGAGGCGCTGCTGACGGGTGTCAGCCAGCAGTTCCAGTTGATAGCTTGTTTGTCCCTGCAAGCGCGACAGGGCCTCGGGCGGTAGCCAAGCGGCGAGCAATTTTGGGGTGAGCTGGCTTTTCACCTGGACGGCCAGGGCTGAACCGCGTGGGGTAATCGACAGGCGGGCGGGTTCGCCATAGAGACGGGCGGCCAGATCGCGTCCGCTGAGCTGATCCCGAGTGAAGTTCAGGGTGCCGTTTAACTGCTCGAGGCTAGGCAGGCCAAGCCCTGGGCTGACCTGATTGTCTTTTAGGGTCAGCGCCCCTTCGATCAGGCTGTCGTCCATCTTTTCCAAAGGCAGGCGGAGTTTTAGAGCCAGGTTGGCTTGGCCTCGGGCGGCCAGGTGCTCGGTAAACCCGCCGCTGTGCGCCTTGACTGGACTGTGGTTGACGAAATCGATGAAGGCGCGGGTCTCGCCCTGTGCGCGCCCCTGTACTTCCAGCAGGGTGATGGGGAGAAACAGGTCGGCAATGTCGACCGCCACCTCGGACAGTTGGGTCCCGGCACTCCGCCCGCTGGCTTTGAGGTGCATGGCAGCGCGATCAAAGACAAGTTCGCCCTGGATGTTGTCGATGACGGGCCAGTGCTCTGCATAGAGTAGTTTGGCCTCTTCCAGCGGCACTCTGACTTGGAACTCGCCACCACCGTGGGTAAATGGGAAGCGATTGAGCGGGCCCTTGAGACGCATCTGTGCATTGTGTGAGACGCCGGCCTTAATGCTGTCTCGGAGCCAGAAACGCGTATCGTCATTGACTGTCTCGGGCAAATAACGCCAGACGGCCTCGCCGCGACCTTGCTTGATCCGCGCCCTGAGATCGGCCACCGGAGTGTGTCCGGGCTTCCAGGTCAGCTGGCCCTGAAGCTGGCCTTCAAGATCGTCGTTGACGATTTCCAATCGTTTAATGTGGATTTCGTGCTGACTGGCCTGATTGCGCCACTGGATGGCGCTCTCCAGTCGTTTGAATTGCAGAGGGTGGCGGAAGGTTCCTGGGGCATCGAGGGTGAAGGTATGGGTGTCGAGTACCATGCTACCACCGCTTTCGTTGGCCTCCAGATGGCCACTGGCACCTTGGAAACCGGGTTGTTTCGCCGTGGCCTTGATGCCGATATCGGAAAATCGAGTGTTGATCCGATATTTGTCGGCTCCATTCCATTGTCCCGATGCGTGGGTGATCTGGCCGCGCGGTGCCAAGGTCTGGATATGGTCGTGAATGCTGCGCGGCATGGGGATGTTGCCGGTGAGCGTAGTGAAGGTCTCGATGCGAAGGTTGCGGGTCTCGAGTTCGCCGCTCTCGATCCGCAGTCGGTCCGGAGAGCGCTTGACCTTGATACGAAGATCGGCCGGCTCGCTGGCACTTTGGCTCGGAGTGGTAAAGGTTAGGCCGCGTGCGCTAAGTTCTTCGTGCAGGCCTTCACTACGCCAAGTAATGCGCCCCCGGAGCGAGGTGAACAGGGTGTCCGGCAGGGCCTCGTCAAAGCGCAGGCGTGTATCCGTAAGGTGGACATCTCCGGTGACTGCGGCCAACTGTCCCTTCTTTAGGTCGATCCAGGCGCGCACATCGCTGGTGCCCGCTTGTACAAAAGATTGCGACCAGGGCGCGTGAAGGGTCAGGGTATCCAGTTGCGTGTTGTCCACGGCCATGTAGATCTCGCCGCGCCATTCCTCCCTATCGGAGATATGGCGACCTCGCAGGTTGGCACGCAGATCTAGCTGTTCCCCGAGTCCGGGGGGCAGTTGGCCTTTGATGCCCATTTGGTGATGACCAAGGAGGTTTTTCATCCGGGCATTCAGGCGGCTGACCTTCAGAGGCGGGGCCTTGGTTTGATCATCCTGCCAAATAATCTGTCCATCGATAAGGAGGACTTCGTGCTGGCGAAGTAGCCAATCTGGGAAATTGGAGGTCTTCCCGGGAACATTGACGGGGATGCCGGCGACATAAATGATGCCCGTCGCATCGCGCTGAGCGGTGATCTCCAGGCCTCGTAACTCCAGGCGCGCCAAACGCAGATCCATGAGCGGTAGACTGCTCCAGGACAGGGTGGCACGCACCTCTGGCAGGTTGAGCTGCGCCTTGCCGTCAGGTCCGGTGAGGGTCAGGCCGGTGAGGCTGAAATGCGGGTGGAGACCTTGCCAGTGACCGCCGACGGCTGCGATGTGGACCGGCATGCCGAGGCTGCGGCTGGCCAGTTGTTCGATGTCAGGCCGATAGCGGTCGATCTCTGGGATCACCACAAAGCGCAGAAAGAGCGCGACCCCCATTGTCACGATGATGGTTAGTCCCAGCAGGTAGCTGAGTCCGTGCAGTAGGCGATGTGGCCAGGGGCCAGCAGGGTGCGGGATGCGCATCAGGACAGGGTTACTCGGAGTCTATCCACAGGCTTGGACAGTCGGACAATGCCATGCCTTGAAGGCTTAGGCAACCTGAGCCAGGGCATCGCGTAGGTCGGTTGCGCGGAGGCGGTCGAAATCGATGCGGTTGAAGGTCGTCATGCCCCCGGCCATCTCATACCAAGCGTGCCCCGGGCTCCAGTCGGGCTTGGGGTGGTTTCCCTGGGGTTTTCGAGGCAGACAGTAAAACTGCCCGGGGGCGTAAATCAGGTTGAAGGGCTGGTGGGATCGTTGCAGGTGATCGATGCAAAACCATGCATCTAGGGGGTCGGTGAAACAGTGACAGGCTATAGGGTAGGGTACGGCACCCCCGTTGTGCTGCCAGTGTGCAGATTCGATCGGGAGTGGGGTGTCGCGTACGCAGGTCTGGAAGTGGAGATGGTTGACCGATGCCTGTGCGCCGAAACTGTTGTAGGCGATCTTGAAGCCGGCAATGTCCTGTCCCAGGCTCTGGCACGCATGCCAGGCGAACAGATGCCACTCTTGCTGGAGTTGTTGTGGTAGCCCGCGTTCGGGCACTGGCACTAGCAGTCCGTGCAAGGGTGCAAACGGGAACTTGTTGTAAAGCAAGCGCACTGGATGGCGTAACAACATCCCCTCCCAGAGGATTTCTGGGCGCAGGAAGGGCTTGTTGAAATGGAAGCCCGCCTCGGAGAATGGAGGGGGCAGGGCGTCTATCTGTTTTTGCGTACTGGCCCGGGCGGGTCGCAGGGCGCGCAAGGGGTTGTACTGGATCTCCCACGGCCCTTCCTGACGGATTTGTGTGGTTTCGAGGTCGTTAAACCCGATGAGGGTTAATTTTAGAAAGACGATCAGATCGTCCTCGGGCATGCTCAAGGGTTGTCCGGTGCGCAGGCTTTGGCGGCATTGGTCGGCCAGCGTGGCAAATCGGTCGGCCAGTTGTGGGCGCAGGGGATCCCACAGGAGGGGGTCGGCACTGGCATTGGCTAGAGTCAGGATGAAGGTGCCGATCCCAGGCAGGGCGGCTTGTCGTCGTAGCCCCTCTTCAAAGCTCAGGGTTAGGGCCTCCCGGGAACTAAAGAGGTGGGGTAAATCTGCGGTAGGCGCTGGGTGTACGCCGTGGATCATGTGGGTGTGTAGCCAAGATTCGGTGCGAGCCAGCGTTCTGCCGTGGGCACGTCCCAGCCCTTGCGTGCGGCGTAATCCGCGACTTGATCCCTGTCGATCTTGGCCACGGCGAAATAACGGCTGTCGGGGTGGCTGAGATAGAAGCCGGAAACCGAAGCCAGCGGCAGCATGGCGTAGCTTTCGGTGAGGGTGACGCCGATGTTGTCGGTCACGTTGAGCAGGTCGAACAACCCGGCTTTCTCCGAATGTTCCGGGCAGGCCGGGTAGCCGGGGGCGGGGCGAATGCCTTGGTATTGCTCGTCGATGAGCTGTTCATTGCTCAGCGCTTCATCCGGCGCGTAGCCCCAAAATTCGGTGCGCACGCGCTGGTGCAGATGTTCGGCAAAGGCTTCCGCCAGGCGGTCGCATAGGGCTTTGAACAGGATGGCATTGTAGTCATCGTGCTGGGCCTCGAATTCCTTGACCTTATCGGCTTCGCGAATGCCGGCGGTAACGACGAAGGCACCAATCCAGTCCTGAATGCCGGTTTCTTTGGGGGCGATGAAGTCAGCCAGGCATCCGTTGGGTTGTCCGGCAGGTCGCTGGTTCTGCTGGCGCAGGGCGTGCCAGCTCATGCCTGGTTGGGCGTTGGCACCGGTGATTTCAATATCATCCCCCACGCTGTTGGCCGGAAACAGCCCGAACACCGCACGCGCTTCCACCCAGTTTTCGCGGATGAGCTTGCCCAGCATGGCTTGCGCATCGGCGAACAGCTTGCGGGCTTCTTCGCCGACGACGTCGTCTTCCAGAATCTTCGGGTAGCGGCCGTGCAGTTCCCAGGCCTGGAAGAAGGGCGTCCAGTCGATGACCTTGGCGATTTCAGCCAGGTCATACCCTTTCAATACCTGCACGCCGGGCTGCTTGGGCGCGGGCGGGGTGTAGGCGGCCCAGTCCTGCTTGAAGGCATTGGTGCGGGCGGCTTCGAGCGTGACGAACTTGCGCTCGCCTTGCTGGGCGGCGTGGCGTTCGCGTACTTGCACGTACTCAGCCTTGGTCTTAGTGATGAAGTGGGTGGAGAGATCGGACGAGAGCAGATGGGTGCACACGCCTACGGCGCGACTGGCGTCTTTTACATACACCACCGGGCCGTCGGTTTGCGTGTCGATCTTCACAGCCGTGTGCGCGAGGCTGGTGGTGGCCCCGCCGATGAGCAGCGGCTGTGTCATGCCGCGCCGCTGCATTTCGGCGGCAATGTGGCTCATCTCTTCTAGGCTGGGGGTGATCAGGCCGGAGAGGCCGATGATGTCCACGTTCTCCGCTTCGGCGGTATCCAGAATGCGGTCAGCAGGCACCATCACGCCCAGGTCGATG
>SXRG01000056.1 GCA_005793645.1 Burkholderiales bacterium | reverse complement strand
GAGCTGGCAGGACAGCCGGCCATCGGCCACATAGAACTGAAAAAAGGCGTGGCAGGGCGGCAGCTTCATCTGTCTGATCTGCCCCACATTCCAGGCCGAAACAATGATGCGGCGTGAATCCGGATTGGTTTTAAGCGTCTGTAACACCTCGGTAATCTGATCGATATGACTCCCGTCTGGGGCCGGCCAGTTGCGCCACTGGTAGCCATAGATCGGCCCCAACTCGCCGTTTTCGTCCGCCCACTCGTCCCAGATGGATACGCCGTTTTCCTTCAGGTATGCGATGTTGGTACTGCCCTTGAGGAACCATAGCAGTTCGTGAAGGATGGATTTCAGATGCACCTTCTTGGTGGTCAGTAGGGGGAAGCTATCCGCTAGATCGAAGCGCATCTGATGACCAAACACCGAGAGCGTTCCGGTACCGGTACGATCTTCCTTCTTGACCCCGTGGGCGAGGACATGGTTGAGTAAGTCGTGATATTGGCGCATGAAAAATCTCCTCGAATGGCCGCGATTCTATATGGCGATCCAGACGCCGTCACGGTAAGCCTCGATAGGCCGAAAACGGGTCTTGTAGGCCATCTTGGCACTGTCCGCGATCCAGTATCCCAGATAAAGCCAGGATAGATTCCGTTTCCGGGCAAGCTCGACCTCTTCGAGTACGGCAAAGGTGCCCAGACTGCGCTGCGGGTAATCGGGGCTGTAAAAGGTGTACACCGCAGAGAGGCCACTCTCAACCAGGTCGATCAGGGCCACCGCGACGAGTTCACCCTCCAGCCGCCACTCCAGCAACCGGGAGCGTAGCGGCGATGCGACGAGAAAGGCCTGGTAGGCCTCACTATCATCGGCATCCATACCGCAACCCCCATGACGCACCGACTGGTAGCGCCGGTAGAGCGCGTAATGTTCTGCGTCAAAGACGGGTTCAAGCACGCGCCTCTGCAAATCTGCATTCATCTGCTGGCAGCGCCGTTGACTGCGATTGGGTCTAAAGTCGGCCATCGGCAGACGCACGGCGATACAGGCCTGACAATGATCGCAACGAGGACGATAGATATGAGGACCGCTACGGCGAAAACCATGGCGAATGAGCAGATCATAGGCCGACCCAAGCGGTATTGTCCCCGGGACCAGAACCTGCGAACGCGCCTGCTGTATGGGTAGATAACTGCACGAATACGGCGAGGTGAGATAGAAGTCCACCGTCTGCGGTTCAACGAAGGACATCACCGACCGCCTCAGACGCCCATGTCCAGTCCATCGCCGGTTGCGCCACGCCACGCTCCACCTCGCGCAGAAAATCGTGGCGTGCCATGGGGTGCGCGCCCAACGACGCCAAATGCGGCGTTTGCATCTGACAGTCGATCCATTCACAGCCCTGGCGTTGAAGTCCGACACACAACAGCGCCAGGGCCATTTTCGAGGCGTCGGTGGCATGGCTGAACATGGATTCGCCATAGAACATGCGCCCAATAGCGACCCCATACAAACCGCCAGCAAGTTTCCCATCGATCCAGATCTCGGCCGAATGGGCATGACCCGCCGCATGAAGCCGCTGATAGGCCTGTTGCATTTCAGGGACAATCCAGGTCCCCGAAATGCCCGCACGCGGTAAGGCACAGTGACGCACGACTTCGGCAAAAGCTGTATCGAGGCGGAAATCAAACCCGGCCTTGCGTAACCGTTGCCGCAGGGAACGGTGGCGCTTGAAACCCCCTGTCGGCAAGACCATACGCGGGTTAGGTGACCACCACAAAATAGGCTGTCCTGGCGAAAACCAGGGAAAGATACCCAACCGATACGCCGTCAGGAGACGCCCCACGGATAGATCCGCACCCGCAGCAAGCAGGCCATCCGGGTCATCAAGGGCGCACGCTACGGGTGGAAACGGGGTATCCAAATCAAGCCAGGGGATCATGAGACAGATTGTATCCACCTGATAGAATTACGCTGTTCACAAGGAGACGCATGACTGAAACCGCTGCTGACAGCCCCTGTTATCACTGTGGGGAACCCATACCCAAAGGCTCCGACTACCCCATCCTGACCACGGATAGAACCCAGGCAGCGTGCTGCCGCGGCTGTCAGGCCGTCGCCCAGACCATTATCGATTCAGGCAACGCCGACTACTACCGCCTGCGTACCGATCTGCCAAAAACTCCGGAATCCGTGCTGGACGAACTCAAGGCCCTCGCCCTCTACGACCTGCCCGAGGTTCAAGAAGGCTTCGTCAAACAGGAAGGGGCCCTCAAAGACGCCAGCCTCATCCTGGAAGGCATCGTCTGTGCGGCCTGTGTGTGGCTGAATGAACGCCACCTGCGCCAGTTGCCCGGCGTAATCTCGGCCGACATCAATTTTTCCACCCGTCGCGCCCGGGTACGCTGGGATAACGACCGCATCAAGCTCTCGCAACTCCTTGAATCCATCCGCGATATCGGCTACCACGCCTATCCATTCGACACCGGTCGTCAGGAAGAACTGTTCCGCAAGGAGCGCAACGCCGCCATCCGCCGTCTCGCCATCGCCGGATTGGGAATGATGCAGGTCATGATGTACGCCCTGCCCACCTATATTGCCGGTGACGACGGCAGCATGCCGCGTGACATCGAGGCGCTGATGCGTTTTGCCAGCCTGCTGCTGACCCTGCCCGTGGTGTTCTACTCGGCCTGGCCGTTCTTCCAGGGTGCCTGGCGCGACCTCAGCCTGCGCCGCGTAGGCATGGATGTACCGGTCGCGCTGGGAATCGGGGCGGCATTCGCTGCCAGCGTTTACGGTAGTTTCATCGGCTCCCAGGATGTCTATTACGACTCCGTGGTGATGTTTGTATTCTTCCTTCTCACGGGTCGATTCCTGGAGATGAACGCACGCAAACGCTCGGCCGAGGCCGCCGAGACCCTGGTCAAGCTGATCCCGGCAGCGGCCGTGCGTCTGCCCGATTACCCAGTGTCGCGCAACGAAGAGGCCATTGGCGCGGTACGCCTGTCACCCGGTGATTTCGTACTGGTCGCCACCGGCGCCGCCTTCCCGTCCGACGGGTGCATTGTCGAAGGCCACTCGAGTGTTGACGAGTCCCTGCTGACCGGTGAATCACGCCCCATCCCCAAGCACCCAGGCAGTGAAGTGATCGGCGGCAGCCACAACCTCGGCAGCCCGTTAATCTGCCGCATCGAACGCACCGGTCAGGACACCGTGGTGTCCAGTATCGTGCGCCTGCTCGACCGCGCCCTAGCCGAAAAACCGCAACTGGCCCAGACCGCCGATCGCATCGCCAGCCGTTTCGTCCTCGCCCTCCTTGTCCTCGCCGCCAGCATCGCCACTTACTGGGCCGTGGTCGATCCGGCGCGCGCCTTCTGGATCACCGTTTCCGTGCTGGTCGTTTCCTGTCCCTGCGCCCTCGGACTCGCCACACCGGTCAGCCTCACCGCGGCCCTCGGTCACCTGACCCGCATCGGCCTACTCGCCACCCGCGGCCACGCCCTTGAGGTCCTGGCCCGTGCCACGGATTTTGTGTTCGACAAAACCGGCACCCTGACCGATGGCCTCTTCCGCCTGCGCGAAAGCCGCATCGTGCATGGCGATCTAAACCACGCTCTGCGACTAGCGGCCGCCCTCGAGCAGGGCGCCACACATCCCATCGCCGCGGCTCTGCGTGAGGCGGCCGACGAGGCTGGTGACCCACTGCACGCACAACACCTGGCCTACCACCCCGGACTCGGCGTCGAAGGCGAGATCGATGGGCAGCGCTATCGCCTGGGTGCACCCGAGTTCGCGGCACCTGGCGAGGCCTTCACGCTACCTGAGGGCCTAACCCTGATCGCACTCTCCAATAGCGATGGGGTCCTTGCCTGGTTCGGTCTCGGGGATGGCCTGCGCCCGCAATGCGCTGAATTGGTCTCCCAGCTCAAAGGGCTGGGCGTACGGCTACATCTGTATTCGGGTGATCGGCCCGAGAATGTGACCGCCCTCGCCCGTCAGCTCGGCATCGCCGATGCGCGCGGCGGCATGCACCCCCAGGACAAACTTGAGGCCGTGCGTACACTACAAGCCACAGGAGCCATCGTGGCCATGACAGGTGATGGGGTCAACGATGCGCCAGTCCTGGCCCAGGCGCAGGTCTCAATTGCCGTCGATCAAGGGGCCGAGGCCGCTCAAGCCGCCGCTGACATGATCCTCTTGTCATCGGAACTGTTGCGCCTCGCCGATGGCGTGCGCATCGCCCGCAAGACCCAACGCGTCATTCGTCAAAACCTGACCTGGTCGGTACTCTATAACACCCTCGCCATCCCAGCGGCGGCCATGGGGCTCATCACGCCGTGGATGGCTGGGATCGGGATGTCCGCCTCTTCCCTGCTGGTAGTCCTCAACGCGTTACGCCTGTCCCCTCCCTCTGCACAGGGTCATCACACGACAAATTCATGACAATTATCAATTTAACGGTAGAATGCCGATATGGATATCCTTTATCTTCTGATCCCGATTAGCATCGCCATCGTCGCGATCATCGCTGCGGTCTTTTTGTGGGCGGTCAAGACGGGCCAGTTTGAAGATATGGAAGGCCCGGCCCACCGAATCCTGATGGACAACGACGAACCTCCGCAATAACCATGAGTACCCAACGAGGACATCTAAAGGTCGTTTCTGAGGTGTGCGGCGATGCCATCGCCTGTCACAATTGTGGCATCTATCGCCTAGGTACTCCGTTGGATTCCACCGAGGCCGATCCGCGCCTCCTTGAGCGCATCGCCAAGAACCGCCGCCAGGTCAAACGAGGCGATCTGTTGTACCGTGTCGGTGAACCTCTGAACGCCATCTATGCGATTCGGTATGGATCCATCAAGACCTACCTCTCGACAGTCGATGGCCGTAGCCAGATCACTGGATTTCACATCGCCGGGGACCCCTTGGGTCTGGCCGACCTCCATAGCGGCCACTCTAGCACCGAGGCACGGGCACTGGAAAACACCAGCCTGTGCGAAATCCCCATTGATCACCTGCATCAACTCACCAAGGACCTCCCCGCCCTGCAGGTGCAATTAACCCATCTCCTAAGCCAGGAAGTTCAACGCCTACAAGGCCTCAGTCTGCTACTGGGCAAGAAGACGGCCGAGGAACGCCTGGCTACCTTCCTGATCACCCTTTCCAGACGCTTTGCCCGATGCGGCTACTCCAGTCGAGAGTTCAACCTCAGCATGTCGCGCAACGACATCGGCACCTATCTCGGAATCGTAGAAGAAACTGTCTGTCGAATCCTGACCCGTTTTCAGGACGACGGTCTGATCGACAATCAACGCCGCCTCATTCACATTCTTGATAGCGACCGGCTCGCCCATCTCGCCCAGCTCTAGCAAACCTGTCCGGCGACAGCCTCGCGGCACACAAACAGGACAGACAGATATTAAATGCATTGATCCTGATCTGGATCAGGGTTTTTGTGGCGCATTCCGATCAAAATACCTATGCGTCGAAGTGACGCACTGGGGCGTGAGTGTTAGTGGTTTGACATGGCCTATTTGCCATGTGTACGATCAAAACCGCACGCGAGTAGATATTTTTATTGCTTTTATGATGAGGAGTACGCGATGGAAGCGACCACCTACAACTATAAGGTAGTCCGACAGTTCGCCATCATGACGGTCGTTTGGGGCATCGTTGGTATGCTCGTAGGCGTCTTGATTGCAGCGCAACTGATTTGGCCGACATTTACCGAGGCTTTGGGCCCTCTGGCACCTTACCTTTCTTATGGGCGTCTGCGTCCGTTACACACCAATGCAGTGATCTTCGCCTTTGGTGGTTGCGGCCTCTTCGCGGCTTCTCTTTATGTGGTTCAGCGCACTTGCCAGACCCGCTTGCTATCCGATGGTCTGGCCGCCTTTGTGTTCTGGGGTTGGCAACTGGTCATCCTTCTCGCGGCCATTTCGCTACCGATGGGCCTCACATCCGGCAAGGAATACGCCGAACTGGAATGGCCGATCGACCTGTTGATCACGGTAGTCTGGGTCGCGTATGCCGTGCTCTACCTCGGCACCATCATGATCCGCAAGACCCAGCACATCTATGTGGCCAACTGGTTCTTCGGTGCCT
>SXRG01000055.1 GCA_005793645.1 Burkholderiales bacterium | reverse complement strand
GTCTACCAATTCCGCCACCTGGGCATTCAGGAAGCGTGAATTTTAGTGAATATGTCTGGAATCTGTCAATGACAAACAGGAAAAATACCGGTTCTTCGGTTGAGATGAATACGATGTCCGTTACGCCGCGTGGGCACAAGGCAGACAAAAAAGGCGGGCAAAAAGGCTTGCGTTGGCAGGATCCGTTCCTGAATCGGGAGCGTGAAAAGTACGAGCAACCGATGCCCAGCCGGGAATTTTTGCTGCAACTGATTGAAGCGGCAGGCGAGCCGGTAGAGGTTGCTGCCTTTGCCGATCGTCTGGGTATGCTAGCCGAGGAGGAAGAGCCTTTCCGCCGTCGTTTGCAGGCGATGCAGCGCGATGGTCAGTTGATGTTCAATCGCCGGGGTCTGCTTTGCCTGCCGGAGAAGATCGAGGCCAAGGCTGGGCGTATTGAAGGCCACGCGGATGGTTACGGTTTCTTTATCCCAGACGATGCCTCGGGTGACCTGCGCCTGACTGAAAAGGAGATGCATCAGGTGTTGCATGGCGATCGCGTCATGGCGCGCGGGCACGGTGTGGACCATCGCGGCCGCCGCGAGGGTAAGATTATCGAAGTGCTGGAGCGCGGTATTACCCGTCCGGTGGTGGGCCGTTTTTACATCGAGCATGGCTATCAGTGGGTGATCGCCGAGAACCCGCGCATTAACCAGGACATCGTCGTACCGAAAGGTAACGAGGGCGCGGCCGTCTTTGGTCAGGTGGTCATGGTCGAGGTGGTCGAGTATCCGACCAAACACGCGCCTGTGATCGGTCGCATCACCGAGGTTCTGGGAGGTTATGCCGACTCCGGCATGGAGATCGAGATCGCCCTGCGTAAGCATGATCTGCCGTTTGAGTTTCCGGAGGCCGTTACTGCCGAGGCCAGGAAACTTCCAAAGACGGTACGCAAGACCGATCTGGGCCAGACCCCGGAAGGATTGGCGCGTGAGGATGTTCGGGCGTTGCCGCTGGTTACCATAGACGGCGAGGATGCGCGTGACTTTGACGACGCCGTGTATTGCGCGCCGGAAGGCCGCGGCTTCCGCCTGTTCGTGGCGATTGCCGATGTGTCGCATTATGTGCGGCCGGGCGCATCGCTCGATGCCGAGGCCTATAGTCGCAGCACGTCGGTTTATTTTCCGCGCCGGGTCATTCCGATGCTGCCGGAGGAGTTGTCGAACGGGCTCTGCTCGCTTAACCCGGCGGTGGATCGCCTGTGCATGCTGTGTGAGATGGAGATCACCTCAACTGGGCGGATCAAGAAGCATCGTTTCTACCCGGCGGTGATGCATTCCAAGGCCCGTTTAACTTACAACCAGGTCTGGGACTGGCTATCGGATCCGGCATCGGTGCCGGCCGATAAGGCGGCCCTGCTGCCGGACCTGAAAAACTTGAACAAGTTGTTCAAGTTGCTCCTTAAGGCGCGCGGCGAGCGGGGAGCCATCGAGTTCGAGACGCTGGAGACCAAGATGTTCTTCAATGAGGCCGGCAAGATCGAGCGTATCGTGCCGACATCACGCAACGACGCACACCGTATCATTGAAGAATGTATGTTAGCCGCCAATGTTTGCGCCTCTGAGTTTCTGCAAAAGAAAAAGCACCCGACGCTCTACCGTGTACACCAGGGCCCGACTCAGATCAAGCTGGAAAAACTGCACGCATTCTTGGCCGAGTTTGGTTTGCATCTGGCCGGTGGCGACGAGCCGCACGCCAAGGATTACGCCGATCTGTTGGCAAAGGTCAAGGGGCGTCCAGACGAGCAGTTGTTGCAGACGGTGATGTTGCGCTCGCTGCATCAGGCCGTGTACAGCCCTGAAAATGTCGGTCACTTTGGTCTCGCGTACGAGTCGTACACCCATTTCACTTCACCTATCCGGCGTTATCCGGACCTCTTGGTGCATCGTTCGATCAAGGCCTGTCTGGCAGCGACGCAGTACAAACCAGGTTCGTGGGAGGCTATTGGTGTCCATTGTTCGACTAACGAGCGGCGCGCTGATGAGGCCTCGCGCGATGTGACGGCGTGGTTAAAGTGTTTCTTCATGCAGGATCATATTGGTTTCGAGTACGAGGGAGTGATCAGCGGCGTGACCAGTTTCGGTATCTTTGTGGCCCTCAACGAGGTCTATGTCGAGGGCTTGGTGCATGTCTCGGATCTTGGTACGGACTACTTCCATTTCGACGCAGCACGTCATCAAATGCTGGGTGAGCGCACGGCCGTGCGTTACCGCCTGGGCGATAAGGTACGCATTAAGGTGGTTCGCGTTGACCTAGATGCGGCGAAGATTGATTTCGTGCTGGTGACGGAACCGGTGCTTAAGGAGTCCGCACCAGCCAAGCCCACGACCCGTAAGACCGGGGGTGGCTTGGCGAAGACGGCAACCAACACAGCTGCGGCAAAACCGGCGTCCAAGTCGACTGCGCAGCCAGATAAGGCCGTGAAAGCCAAGGCTGGCGGCCAAGGCCGCAGCGGGCGCCGATGAGTTGTATTGAACGACCCGTCGGCCAGAGGCGGTCGGTCGGTGCCCAGGCTATGCCGTGGAGTGCCTTTGGCCGCTCGCTGTGGTTGCTGCGGTCACTTAACATCTGCTGCGCGGGGTTGGCCTGTGACGAATCCGTGCAGGGAGGGTCTCTTTCATGAGCCAGCGTCAGGTGTTGCACGGATTTCATGCGGTGGTGTCGCGGGTGCGGCATCATGCGGAAAGCATACAGGCCATCTACCTGGACAAGGATCGGCGCGACAAGCGGGCCCGTGACCTGATTCAACTGGCTGAGAGGCATGGGGTGCGGCTGGTCTTGTCAGAGGGTGCACGCTTGTCCGAGATGGCGGGCGGTCACATAGGCAATACCCAAGGCGTGATTGCTTTTTCTGAACCGGTTAAATTGGCTCTCAACTTGGCCGAGGTCCTCGATACGATGACTGAACCGCCGTTGTTTTTGGTCCTTGACGGGGTCACCGATCCCCATAATCTTGGTGCCTGTTTGCGCAGTGCTGATGCTTTTGCCGCTCATGCGGTGATTGCACCCAAGGATCGTTCGGCTGGCCTCACCGCAGTGGCGATCAAGGCATCTTCCGGCGCGGCCGATCATGTCCCGTATCTTATGGTCACCAACTTGGCGCGCACCCTGCGCGAGATGAAGGAACACGGTATCTTGATTGTAGGTGCCGATGCCGAAGGGACGCTGGATCTCAATGAGGCTGACCTGTCCGGGGCCACGGCCCTGGTCTTGGGGGCCGAGGGCGAGGGCCTGCGTCGCTTGACGCGCGAACATTGTGATCTCTTGGTGAAAATCCCCATGCAGGGCCAGGTAGAGAGCCTTAATGTCTCGGTTTCGACCGGGGTTTGTCTCTATGAGGCACGCCGGCAGCGTGCTGGGACTGAGGCATGAACATGGAGCTGCGTCCGGCTTGGGAGGTCTTTAATCGCAGCGAGCTGTTATTTGGTCAGCAGGCGATTGAATGGGCCCTTGATCGCGTGGCGGGTGAGATCCGTGCCGTACTGGCGGATCGGCTGCCTTTGGTGTTGACGGTGATGAACGGCGGCGTGGTGTTTGCTGGGAATCTGTTGCCACGGCTGGAGTTTCCGCTGGAGTGTGATTACCTGCACGCCAGCCGTTACCGGGATACGACGGCAGGGGGCAATATCGATTGGTGCGCTTTGCCGAAGAAGACGGTTGAGGGGCGCGCTGTGCTGGTGTTGGACGATATTCTCGATGAAGGTATTACGCTGGCAGCCATCCGGCAGAAGCTGCTTGATATGGGTGCGGCCGAGGTGTGGATTGCTGTCCTTGCTGAGAAACGATTATCCCGCACGAAGCCCGTGCGGGCCGATTTTGTTGGACTTGAGGTTCCGGATCGCTATGTGTTCGGGATGGGGATGGATGCCTATGGTTTATGGCGTAACCTGCCGGGCATCTATGCGGTTATTGAAGCGCCAATGACGGCCGCGTCTTAAGGGAGATTGGCTATGTTGAGTATTATTGGCGGATCGGGTCTGGGGCGGTTTCCGGATCTGGTGATCGAGCGGCGTGAGGTCGTTCGCACGCCCTATGGTGCGCCTTCAGCGGCTTTGATCTTCGGGCGATTGGCAGAGGCGCCGGTGGTCTTCCTGGCACGCCATGGTCTGGCCCATACCATTCCGCCGCATCGCATCAATTACCGCGCCAACCTGTGGGCCTTGCGTGAGGCCGAGGTGGAACAGGTACTTGCCATCGCCACGGTCGGTGGCATCCATGCGGACCTGGCGCCGGGCCACTTTGCCGTGCCTGATCAGCTGATCGATTATACCTGGGGCCGCGAGATGACCTATGCGGAATATGGCAGCGAATCGACGGTGGCGCACCTGGATTTTTCCCATCCCTATTGCCCGACGCTGCGGGCCCATTGCCTGGCGGCACTGGAGGCGGCAGGTGAGCATTTTATGGCGCGTGGCACCTACGGTGTGACGCAGGGCCCACGCTTGGAGACCCCGGCTGAGATTGAGCGCATGGCGCGTGATGGGGTGGATATGGTCGGCATGACCGGGATGCCAGAGGCGTATCTCGCCCATGAATTGGGCCTCTGTTATGCGACCCTCGCGGCTAGTGTGAATTGGGCCGCCGGGCGCGGTGGACTGGATGAAATTCGCATGGAGGCTATTGCTGAGATACAGGTTGGTCTTGTGGCCCGCATGCCAGCTGTTCTGACGGATATCATTCGACGGCTGGGCGAGAATAATGGGCTTTCTCAGGCCTGACTCAGGCCTCGCTTTTGGCTTAGGCGCTGACCTGTAGATCCAGAACCAGAAGCAAGGCGCGTTCTAGTGCCATGCGCGATTCGGTATTGTCAAGCGTGGCGCCTTCTAGCACGAAGACATCTTCAGCCCGCCCACCCAGAGTATGGATTCGTGCCGTGCGAACCTCGATATGGTGGTCGGCCAGTGTGCGCGCCACGGCGTAGAGCAGTCCTGGCCGGTCACCTGCACTAAAACTGAGGATATGGTCATGGCGTCCTTCACTGCGGGTCAGCGATAGTTGGGGAGCCAGCGGGAAGGCGCGCAACTGGCGGGTCACCCGGCCCGGGATGGAAGAGGGGGCATGCCTCTGCATGATTTGTTCGGCCAGTTCGTGTTCGATATAGTTGAGAACATCGCGGTAGGTGTTGTGGGTTTGTGCCGGGTCCATGATCAGGAAACTGTCGAGCACATGATGGTCGCGGGTGGTGTGGATGCGCGCCTCGAGGACTGAGTAGCCGAGGTGGGCAAAGAAGCCGCAGATCAGGGCAAAAAGGCCCTGTTGATCCGGCGCATGGATCAATACCTCGACGCCTTCTCCGATAGGCGACAGGCGAGTGCGTACGAGGGTCGAAGATCCGTGATGCAAAGCCGTGAGGAGGGCGCGCGTTTGCCAGGCGATTTCTTGGGCGGCGTTGCGCAGGAACCAGAGGTCGTCGAGGCGCGACCAGAGCGCGGTCTCGGCACCGTCCGACCAGCCGTGCAGGCGCAGCAGGGTACGCGCGTGTTCGCGCCGTTCATCCACGGAGTCTGCGACGACCGCGTGGCCTTCTAGATGGTTGCGTGCGGCGTAATAAAGGGTCTTGAGCAGGTTGTCTTTCCAGGCATTCCAGATCGCAGGGTTGGTAGCGCGGATGTCGCACAGGGTGAACAGGTAGAGGGCGTTGAGGTGACGTAGATCACCGCACCGGGTCGCAAAGGTGGCGATGACCTCGGGGTCGGACAGGTCCTGTTTTTGTGCAGTGCTGGACAGGGTCAGGTGTTCACGCACCAGCCAGATCATGAGTTCGCTTGTTTCGGCCGACAAGGCGTGATGGCGACAGAACCGTCGCATCTCGATAGCGCCCAATGCTGAGTGGTCCCCTCTGCGTCCCTTGGCAATGTCATGAAAGAGGGCTACGAGATAGAGGAGGTCGGGCGAATCGAAATCCCTCATGATGCGGTGCGCAAGGGGGAATTCATGGGCGAATTCGGTCAAGGCCAGACGGCGCAGATTGCGTAACAGCATCAAACTGTGTTCGTCCACCGGATGGATATGGTAGAGGTCATGCTGCATCTGCCCAGTGATCTTGGCAAAGGCGGGGATATAGCGGCCGAGGAGGCCCAGTCGGTGCATCAGGCGCAGGGCTTGTGTGACGCCGCGCGGTTGCCTCAGGATGGCGATGAACTGGCTCTGGTGGAGCGGGTTGCGGCGGTAGGTCGCGTCCATTTGCGTTCCGGCCCGTGCTAGAAGACGCAGGGCGCGCGGGCTGAATTCAGTCAGTTCAGGGTGGTTTTGCAGGTGCAGGATGCACGCCAGGATACCTTCCGGATGCCGCTCGAAATCGGTAGGTTCAGGTAGGTCGAAGTGATTGGGATGGGATTTTCCGTCGATTACCTGCGTTAGGTCGCCGAGCAGGATCTGGTTGGCCATGGCTACCGCGTGTGCCGTGCGAAAAAAACGCTGCATCAGGATCTCGGAGGCGCGTCGCGTCCGTGAGGCGATGAGGCCCATTTCGGTAGCGATACGCTCTTGGAATTCGAACAACAGTCGCTCTTCGCGTCGGCCGGTCGCCAGATGCAAGCGAATCCGTAGGTGGGACAGAAAATTGCGGCCAGTACGGATATGAAGCATCTCGGCGCGGCACAGGCGGCCATCCGTCACCATTGCGGCCAGGATGTCCGGGCCGTGACGCGCAAAACCAGCGGTTTGTCCTACCCAGTCGATCATGTGTAGGTCGCGTAGGCCACCGGGGCTGTCCTTGAGATGGGGTTCGAGCATCAGTCCGCGATCGGAAAATCGCCCGTGACGGTCGATTTGTTCCATCCGCTTGCCTGCCAGAAAGGCGGCTGGATCTATGGCCGTCGCGAGACGGGTGATGAGACTGGCTGCGAGGTCGCCATTCCCGCAGAGCGGGCGGGCCTCGAGCAGGTTGGTTTGGATGGTGATGTCCTTTGCGGATTGCTCCAGACATTCGGACAGACGGCGAACGCTGTGACCCACTGGCAGGCCACAATCCCAGAATAGGCCGATCAGGGGCTCAAAGCAGGCTAGATCGGCTTCGGGAAGTGTATCGTCGACCAGGATCAGGATGTCGATGTCCGACTGCGGAAATTGTTCGCCGCGCCCGTAGCCGCCCACAGCGATTAGCGCGGCGGCGGCGGGTAGGTCATGGTGCTGCCAGATGGCCTGCAGGAGGTGGTCAGCCGCGCGGGTCAGGTCGCGTAGCAGGGGTGGAACGCGGGGGCGGGTGCGATAGCGAGCGATGGCGGCCTCACGCGCCGAGCGATAGGCATCGCGCCAGTCGTTCAGGCGTGTTGATGCGACCATTACTGGGCGATGAAGGTCGGCGGAGGTGGACTGCCGGCGGAGAGGGTGAGGGCCTCGAAACCGGTCTCGGTGACCAGCACGGTGTGTTCCCATTGTGCCGACAGGCTACGATCCTTGGTGACCACGGTCCAACCGTCGGACAGCATGCGGATATCGCGGCGGCCGGCGTTGATCATGGGCTCGAGGGTGAAGATCATGCCGGCTTCCAGGATTGGGCCTTCGTTGGCGCGTCCGTAGTGCATTACCTGCGGATCTTCGTGGAACGCGCGGCCGATGCCGTGGCCACAGTATTCGCGCACTACCGAGTAGCCGCTGGTCTCGGCATGTTTTTGGATGGTTGCCCCGATCAGGCCAAGATGGATGCCGGGGCGCACGACTTGGATTCCCTTCCACATACATTCGTAGGTGATTTGGCAGAGACGATTGGCTTGAGCGGAGGCTTTGCCAACGCTGAACATGCGGCTGGTATCGCCATGCCAGCCATCCTTGATGACGGTAATGTCGAGATTGATAATGTCGCCGTCCTTTAACAGCTTATCGCCCGGAACACCGTGACAGACCTGCTGGTTGATCGAGGTGCAGATCGATTTTGGATAGGGCGCGTGGCCGCCGGGGGCATAGTTGAGCGGGGCCGGGATGCAGCCTTGTTCCTGCACCATGTAGTCGTGGCAGAGCTGGTCGAGTGTGTCAGTAGTGACGCCGGGTTGCACGAAGGGCGTGATGTAGTCGAGTACTTCGCTCGCCAGGCGTCCGGCGATGCGCATCTTGGCAATGTCGCCAATGCCTTTGATGGAGATACTCATTTGATACGCATCCCCGGCTGGGCGCCGCTGTCCGGGGCTAAAAGGAAGGGCCCGCCGCGCTCATCGGAGGCGGCCAGGACCATGCCCTCGCTCATGCCAAACTTCATCTTGCGCGGTGCGAGGTTGGCAACCATGACGGTGAGTCGTCCCACCAGGGTTTCCGGTGCGTAGGCGGCCTTGATGCCGGCAAAGACCTGACGCGGTTTTTCTTCACCGATGTCGAGTTCCAGATGCAACAGCTTGTCGGCACCTTCAACGGGACCCGCAGTGACAATTCGGGCGATACGCAGGTCGATCTTGCCGAAGTCGTCGATACCGATGGTCTCGGCGATGGGCTGGATGGCGTGCTGCTGGTGTTCGGCGTGACGGGTGGGCGAAGCTTCGGAAGCGGGGGCTAGATTCTGCGTATTTTCTTCCACGAGGGCAGCGATCTGTTTGGGATCGATGCGGGCCATCAGGTGCTGATATTCACGGATGTTGTGCCCGGCAGGCAGGGGTGCCCAGTCCTCGCTCCAGTTGAGCGGCGCGATGTTGAGGAAGCTTTCCACCTCAGCCGCCAGGATGGGCAGTACGGGTTTGAGGTAGAGCGTTAGGTCGCGGAATAGGGTCAGTGCGGTGGAACAGACCGTGTGCAGTTCGGCCTCGCGCCCTTCCTGCTTGGCCATCTCCCAGGGCTTCTTCTCAGCGATGTAGAGGTTGGCAGCATCGGCCAGGCGCATGATCTCGCGCAGGGCGCGGGCAAAGTCGCGTGACTCGTAGCTTTGAGCAATGACACCCTCGGAAAAGGCGGATTGGAAGTCGGCTGTCGCGGCGTTATCGATGGGACCCAGTTGGCCGCTAAAGCGCTTGCTGATGAATCCGGCGCAGCGGCTGGCGATGTTCACATACTTGCCGACCAGATCCGAATTGACGCGGGCTGAGAAGTCCTCGAGGTTGAGGTCAATGTCTTCCAGGGTGCCGTTTAGTTTGGCGGCGTAGTAATACCGCAAGTACTCGGGGTTGAGATGCTTGAGATAGCTTTCGGCGGTGATGAAGGTACCGCGCGACTTGGACATTTTGCTGCCGTTGACGGTCAGGAAGCCGTGACAGAATACGCTGGTTGGGGTGCGGAAGCCGGCGTGGTGCAGTTCGGCAGGCCAGAATAGGGCGTGGAAATAGAGGATGTCCTTGCCGATAAAATGGTACAGCTCGGCGTCGGAGCCCGGTTTCCAGAAGGCATCAAAGTTGACCCCGCTGCGGTCACAATAATGCTTGAAACTACCCATGTAGCCGACTGGCGCATCGAGCCAAACATAGTAAAACTTGCCAGGGGCATCGGGGATCTCAAAGCCAAAATAAGGTGAATCACGCGAGATATCCCAGTCAGACAGGCCACCGGACAGCCACTCACCCAGTTTGTTGCTGGCCTCGGCCTGAACTTGTGGTGGGGTGATCCATTCCTTGAGGAAGTCGGCGCAACGCGGGTCGGACAGCCTGAAGAAGTAGTGGTCCGAATGCTTGCGTACGGGTGTGGCACCGGATACCGCTGAATAGGGGTTGATGAGTTCGGTCGGCTGGTAGGCTGCACCGCAAGCCTCGCAGTTGTCACCGTACTGGTCCTTGGCGTGGCACTTTGGACACTCGCCTTTGACGAAGCGGTCAGGTAGGAACATCTGCTTATCAGGGTCAAAGAACTGCTCAACCGAGCGCACATCGATCAGTCCGGCCTCGCGCAGACGGGTGTAGATGAGGTCGGCGTAATGGCGGGTTTCCGGCGTGTTGGTTGAGTAATAGTTGTCGAACGCGACATGAAAGCCGTCAAAGTCGCGCTTGTGTTCATGCCAGACGCGGTCGATCAGCTGCTCTGGTGTGATGCCCTCGCGTTCGGCGCGCAGCATGATCGGTGCGCCGTGGGTGTCGTCGGCGCAGCAATAGATGCATTGATGCCCACGCATCTTCTGGAATCGCACCCAGACATCGGTTTGGATGTATTCAACCAGATGGCCCAAGTGGATGCTGCCGTTGGCATAGGGTAAGGCGGAGGTGACCAGAATTTTGCGTGCGGCAGACATGAATGTGAGGTATTAGTCGGTAAAGTGGCGGCTATTGTAGCGGTTGGAGTAAGGAATGGCGGGTCTGCTGTTGAATCCAGGGGTCAAACGGCGCGAGGCTTGGGCTTGGGCCGCGTTCGATTTCGCTAATTCTGGCTATACCACGGTGGTCATTACGGCGATCTACAGCGCCTATTTTGTTGCTGTCATCGCCGGCGATGCCCCGTGGGCGACCCTGTTGTGGAGCGGCGCGCTGGCTGTATCTTATGCCCTTATCATGCTAAGTGGACCGTGGCTGGGGCGCTGGGTGGATCAGGGCGCCGAACAGGGTTGGCCGCGTAAGAAACCTATGCTGTTGCTGACCACGCTGTTGTGTGCGCTGGCGACGCTGGCCTTGGGGGAGGTCGGGCCGGGACAGATTGGCCTCGCTGTTATCCTCATCGTGATCAGCAATCTGGCCTTTGGCATGGGCGAGAATCTCATTGCCGCTTTCCTGCCCGAACTCGCGTGTGGTCGCGGCCTGGGACGGTTGTCCGGTTGGGGCTGGGGCTTGGGTTATCTGGGTGGGCTGTTGACTCTGGTGGTCTGTCTTGCCTGGGTTGATCGCGGCCAGGCGCTGGGCCAGACAGCGGCGGGGTTCGTCCCGGGTACTCTAGCTATCACGGCGGGTTTGTTTGTGTTGACTGCGTTGCCGACCTTTATCTGGCTGCGTGAGCGTCCGGTGCCGCGCCCCCCGATTGTCCGATTGCAGGCCGGCTTGAACGCGCTGGGTGCATTCCCTGACTTGCGTCGCTTTCTGCTTTGCATCGTCGCTTACCAGTCCGGGGTGCAGGCCGTTATCGCCCTGGCGGCAATCTACGCGCAACAGGCCATGGGCTTCGACACCCGGCAAAGCATCCTGTTAATTGCGGTCGTCAACCTGACTGCGGCACTGGGCGCGGTGTTGTTCGGCTTCCTTCAGGATCGCATTGGCCACAAGGCCACCCTGGCGATCACCCTGATGGGGTGGCTGTTCACCATCTGCCTGGCCTGGGCGGCGACGGAGGTCAGCCTGTTCTGGGGGGTGGCAAACCTGGCCGGGTTGTGTTTGGGGGCTTCCCAATCGGCCGGCCGTGCCCTGGTGGGATACCTCAGTCCGCGTGCCCGCGAGGCTGAGTTTTTTGGCTTCTGGGGTCTGGCCGTGAAACTGTCCTCCATCCTCGGACCGCTACTTTATGGTGTTGTGGTCTGGTTGAGCGGTGGCCAGCACCGCATCGCTATGCTGGCCCTGGCCCCGTTTTTTATCGTTGGTCTGTGGTTGTTGGTCGGGATTGATCTGCGGTGCGGCCGGCGGGCAGCGAGGCGGGCCCGCTAAGTTTAGGTTGTGTTTGGACGCAAGCTTCGCTAGAATGCGCGCTCCCTAGGCGCGTAGCTCAGCTGGTTAGAG
>SXRG01000054.1 GCA_005793645.1 Burkholderiales bacterium | reverse complement strand
GCGTTATACCGAAATCCGCATGTCCAAGATCGCCCACGAGTTGCTGGCCGACCTGGACAAGGAAACGGTTGACTTCGGACCCAACTATGATGGCTCGGAGCATGAGCCGCTGATCCTTCCAACCAAGATTCCCAATTTGCTGATCCATGGTTCGTCGGGTATCGCCGTGGGTATGGCCACCAATATCCAGCCACACAACCTGACCGAGGTGATCACGGCCTGTTTGGCGGTGCTCAAGCGTCCGGACATTAGCATCGATGAACTAATTGATTTGGTCCCGGCCCCCGATTTTCCGACCGCCGGCATCATCTATGGCTTGAATGGTGTGCGCGATGGCTATCGTACCGGCCGCGGCCGCGTGGTGATTCGGGCCCGCTGTCACTTTGAGGACATCAGTGGCGGTCGTCAGGCGATCATCGTCGATGAGCTGCCCTATCAGGTCAACAAGGCCAATCTGCTGATCAAGATCGGTGAGCTGGTTAAGGAAAAACGCCTTGAGGGGATCTCGGAGTTGCGCGATGAATCGGACAAGTCCGGCATGCGTATGGTCATTGAACTCAAGCGCGGTGAGATGGCCGAGGTGATCCTCAACAAGCTGTACAAAGAAACGCAGATGCAGGACAGTTTTGGCATGAACATGGTGGCCATCCTCGATGGTCAGCCGCGTCTGCTGAACTTGAAGCAGATGCTGGAGGCCTTCCTGCGTCATCGTCGCGAGGTCATTACCCGGCGCACCCATTTTGAGCTGAAAAAGGCGCGTGAACGTGGCCATGTCCTGGAAGGTCTGGCCGTGGCGCTGGCCAATGTGGATGAGATCATCGCCCTCATCAAGTCTGCTGCCTCACCGACGGAGGCCAAGGGGGCCTTGATGACCAAGGCCTGGCGTTCGCAACTGGTGACCGACATGCTGGCGCGGGCTGCTGGTGATGCGGCCGGTCCGACGGTCGAGGCCTTCCGGCCGCTGGACCTTCCGGCCCAGTTTGGCCTGCACTCCGGGGGTTATTTCCTCTCCGATACTCAGGCTCAGGCCATCCTCGATTTGCGCCTGCAACGCCTGACCGGTCTGGAGCAGGACAAGATTTTCAGTGAATACGGCGAGGTCATGGTCCGGATCGCTGATCTGCTCGACATTCTCAGTCGTCCGGATCGCGTCACGACGATCATCGGCGAAGAGCTCAAGGAGGTCAAAAAGCAGTTTGGCGATGCGCGGCGCAGTGAGATTATCGCCAACGCCACAGATTTTTCGCTTGAAGACCTGATTGCACCGGAAGAAGTGGTGGTGACCCTGTCGCATTCCGGTTATATCAAGTCGCAGCCGATTGATGAGTATCGTACTCAGCGGCGCGGTGGGCGCGGCAAGCAAGCGGCGGGGACCAAGGAAGAAGATTTCATTGACAACCTGTTTATTGCCAATACCCACGACACCATCCTCTGCTTTACCGACCGCGGTCGTTTGTTCTGGCTCAAGGTCTATGAGGTGCCACAGGGCAGTCGTACGGCGCGGGGCAAGCCCATTGTCAACCTGCTCAAGGTCGAGGAAGGCGAGAAGGTCACCACTATCCTGCCAGTGAAGGAATATACCGAAGATCGCTTCGTGTTCATGGCCACGGCCTTGGGGACAGTCAAGAAGACACCGCTTTCGGACTTCTCGCGGCCGCGTTCGGCAGGCATTATTGCCGTTAATCTGGACGAGGGTGACCACCTGGTGGGCGTGGCCCTGACCGACGGTCAGCAGTTTGTGATGCTGTTTACTAACGATGGTAAAGCCAATCGTTTTGCCGAGGCCGAGGTTCGCTCCATGGGCCGGGTGACGCGTGGTGTGCGCGGTATCAAGCTAGGTAAGGGCGCCAGCGTGATTGCGCTTCTAATCGCCACTGACGAGAAACAATCGGTCCTGACGGCGACTGAGAACGGCTATGGTAAGCGCACTCCGGTGGGCGATTACAGCCGTCACGGCCGTGGCGGCCAGGGTGTTATCGCCATCGCCACCACGGCTCGCAATGGCAAGGTGGTGGCCGCGACCCTGGTTGAGCCGGAGGACGAGATCATGATGATCACCGATGGTGGCGTCCTGATCCGGACCCGGGTCAATGAGATCCGTTCTCTGGGGCGCTCAACGCAGGGCGTGACGCTGATCAATCTGAGCGAGGGCGAGAAACTGACCAGCTTGCAACGGGTCGCCGAGCAGGACGAAGAGACGCCGGGTACGACGTCGGAGTTGTTCTGATTTTCTGATGGAAGCCCCGGTATAGGTCGGGGTCGTTGGTTTGAAAACGCCGCAGTGTGATCTGCGGCGTTTTTGTTTGAAGCGGGTGAGGTCTACTTGTAGCGGATGATTGGGGTGCGGGGCTCGGAAGGCGGCTTTGGCGCATCGTCGCGATCTGTCCCGGACAGGGAATGGGTATAGCGGTCGCTACTGCTGCGCTCAGGTCGTTCGCCGCTGCGTCCATAGGGCGAACGCCGTTCGCTGCTGCCGTAACTACTTCCCCCGCCACTCGGGTGCTCACCGCCCGGACGCGAGGGCGAGACCGTGGAGATGGCGTGTTTGAATACTGCTTGCAAGGCCGCATCGTGGCCACGGAGTAACACCATGTATTGGTCAAAGGATTCGATGCGACCGACCAGCTTGATCCCGTTGACGAGGAACATGGACACGGTGGTATGTTCCTTGCGCAGGGCGTTTAAAAACTGATCTTGCAGGTTGATGCGTTCACTCATGGTGCGGATATCCGGGTGCGACAATCATTCTCAGATGTCGATCATAGCATGGCGGTTTGCCCGGGATCATTCTACCTTGATACGGGCTTGTATTTGGTCAACCAGTCGCTTGACCTGTTGTTGAACCATTTGCTCACGCAGGTTGTCCTTGACCTCGGCGAATTCAGGGAATTTGAAGGGACGGGTCGCATCGAGACGGATGATGTGCCAGCCGAATTGGGTCTTGACCGGCGTGTCGAGTAGTTGGCCCGCCTTCATGCCGGCCAGGGCCTGGGCGAATTCGGGGACCAAATCGTCACTCGTCATCCAGTCCAGGTCGCCGCCTCGCTTGGCTGAGCCGGTGTCCTTGGAATGTTTTTTGGCTAGGGCAGCGAAGGGCCGCTTCTTTTTTAGGTCGGCCAGGATGGATTTCGCCAGAGATTCTTCGTTGACCAGGATGTGGGCAGCATGGTATTCGTTCTTGGCCCCGTTCTTGGCTGTTTGGGCCTTGAGGGTGTCGTAGGCGGCCTGAACTGCGGCATCACTGACCGGGTGTTGCGTCAGTTCGGCCTCCAGTAGGGCATCGGCGAGTAGGTTGCGCTGCAACACTTCGATGCGGGCGCGCACGGACGGTAGTCGGTCTAGTTGGCGCTTGCCGGCTTCTTGAGCGAGGAGTTCGAGTGTAATGAGTTTGCTGCGCACCATTTCGTACGCGACCGGTTTGCCACGCTGGATTTGTTCATTCATGACCAAGGCCGCATGGCTGGCGGGGATGACGATGCCGTTGACGGTCGCTACCGGGCCCGCCGCCTGTGACGGCACTGATGCGGCGGCCGGGGCGGTTGTTTTGGGGGCGGCATCGGCGGCATGGCTGTATCCCTGACTGAGCAGGAGTGGGGCAATGAGGGTGAGGAATAAGGTAGGGGTATTCATACGGTGGCTTTCGGGATGTTTTCGCTAGGGCTGGTGGCAACAATGGTTAGGGCGTGAATTGTGTTCTGCATCAGGTCGCCGAGGGCCGCATAGACAGCGCGGTGGCGGGCAATAGTACCAAGACCTTCAAAGGCGGCAGATACGATGCGCATGCGGTAGTGACCACCTCCGGAACGGGCACCGGCATGGCCGGCGTGTGCAGCACTTTCGTCAAGGATGTCCAGACTGAGTGGGTTCAGGCCGGACAGTCGGGTATGCATTTCTGTAACGGTGTCGGTCATGGCAATACCTTGCGGAAGGGTTGGACGGTCACGCGGGCATAGACACCCGCGCTGACATAGGGGTCGGCATCGGCCCAGGCGCGGGCGCTGTCGAGATCGGAGAATTCGGCCACGATCAGACTACCGGTAAAACCGGCTGGGCCAGGGTCCACGGCATCAATGGCCGGAAAGGGGCCGGCCAGTAACAGGCGGCCTTCCCGTTGCAGGTGTTGCAGACGGTCAAGATGAGCCGGACGGGCTTTGATGCGGCGATCCAGGCTATCCGTGTTGTCGTGGCCGATGATGGCGTAGTGCATTAGCGGGGTTCCTTCATGTGACGGGAAAGATACACGCCTTGAATGAGGACGAAGATCAGCATCAGGCCCAAGGTACCGAAGAGTTTGAAATTAACCCAGATGTCGGTGCTGTAGGTGTTGGCGACCCAGGTGTTGGCGAGTCCCATGGCCGCGAAAAAAAGCGCCCACATCTGGTTCAGGCGGGCCCAGATCAGATCGGGCAGTTCTAACTGACCCTGCATCATTAGTCGGATCAGGTTGCGGCCGGAGAGTCGTGGTGCCAGGGCGAGGGCCAGGGCGAAGACCCAGTACAGGACGGTGGGTTTCCATTTGATGAAGGTCTCGTTATGGAAGATCAGGGTGGCACTACCGAAGACGACAATAAGTACCAATGAGACCCAGAGCATGGCATCAATGGTGCGCCCGCGTAGCTTGAGCCAGCCGATCTGTGCGAAGGTGGCCACGATCGCGACCAGAGTGGCGATGAATACACCTGGTTTTTGTGTCGGGGTGAGCTGGATCCCCAGCCAAGTCAGGGCATCAGAGGCGGCCTGCGGGTGAGATTGGGCGACCTGGTAGGCGACGAAAAACAGGATGATGGGAAAGAGGTCGAAGAGGAGTTTTTTCACAGGGCCGGCAGGGGAGGTTCGCGGGGCGAAGGTGGAGGGGATGCGTGGGTTCGGTCGGCGGCGGGTTGGCAGCAGGTCGTGCAATACGGCAAGATCGGCAAGAGGCTTCGCATTTTGCTATGATTCGCCGTTATTCCACAAGTCGGATCTTTAACGGTCCAAAATCCCCTGCGTGATCTTTGATCTTCATAGTCATTCCACCGCCTCGGATGGGGTCCTTGCGCCAGCGGTGTTGGTGGTGCGTGCGGCCGAACGCGGGGTCGGGACGCTGGCCCTGACCGATCACGATACCGTACGGGGTTTGGCCGAGGCACAAACGGAGGCTCAGACCGTAGGTATCCGACTGATTCACGGAGTCGAGATCTCGGTTACTTGGGAAGGGCGTACCGTTCATGTACTCGGTTTGAATATTGACCCTGATGACCCTGCGTTGGGCGCGGGCCTGGCTGGACTGCGTGCCGGGCGTGTCGAACGGGCGCAGCGGATGGCCGAATCACTGGCGGCCGTTGGGATCGGTGGGGCCTTCGCTGGGTCGGCGGTCTATGCCACGAGCGGCGACATGATCGGCCGAACTCACTTTGCGCGTTTTCTGGTCAATAGCGGACGGGTGGGGAGTGTGCCGGCGGTATTCAAGCGATTTCTTGTTCCTGGTAAGCCGGGCTATGTCAAACATGAATGGGCCAGCCTTATGGAGGCGGTCGGCTGGATTACCGGTGCGGGTGGCGAGGCCGTGCTGGCGCATCCCGGCCGCTATGACATGGGGAGCGCACGCATGAAGCAGTTGCTGGGCGAGTTTCGCGATCTGGGCGGTAGTGGCATCGAGGTGGTCGCGGGTAGTCATACGACCGGCCATGTGCCGGTGTTCGCGGATTATGCGGCAGCCTTTGGGCTCAAGGCCTCAATGGGCTCCGATTTTCATGCCCCCGGCGAGGGCGGGCGCGAACTGGGCCGCTTGCAGGCCCTGCCGGCCCGCTGTGTGCCGATCTGGAAGGATTGGTAATGGCGCAGCATTTCTATGTTCACCCGGATAACCCGCAACTGCGTCTGATGCGTGAGGCGGCACGCATCCTGCGTGGTGGCGGTGTCATAGCCTATCCGACCGACTCCTGCTATGCCCTAGGTTGCATGATCGGCCAGAAGGACGGAATGGATCGTATCCGCGCCCTGCGCGAGGTGGATGACAAACATCATTTCACTTTGGTTTGCCGCGACCTCTCCGAGATTGCGACCTACGCCCGAGTCGACAATGGCCAGTACCGTATCCTCAAGGCGGCGACGCCGGGTAGCTATACCTTTATCCTGGAGGCGACGCGTGAGGTGCCGCGCCGTCTGCAGCATCCTAAGCGCAGCACGATCGGGATCCGGATCCCCGATCACGCTGTGGTCAGTGCCCTTTTGGCGGAGGTGGGTGAACCCATTCTGTCGATGTCGCTGATCCTGCCGGGCGAAGTGGAGCCCTTGCTGGACCCAGAGGAAATCGTTGATGCCATGGGTTCGCGCCTCGATCTGATTGTGGATACAGGGCATTGTGGGGGTGAGCCCTCGACGGTGGTGGACCTGTCCAGCGGCGTGCCGGAACTGATACGCCGTGGCCGTGGCGAGCTTTCCCGCGTGGGTCTGGATTGAGGGAACACCTGTGGAATTTACCCTGATACAGAAGATTGCGATCTATGCCTTGCCGGTGATCTTCGCCATTACCCTGCATGAGGCGGCGCACGGCTTCGCGGCCCTGCGTTTTGGTGACAGCACGGCGCGGGCCATGGGGCGGCTGTCGCTCAACCCGCTGCGCCATATTGACCCGATTGGAACGATCTTGGTTCCGGCCCTAGCGATGTTGCTGGGGGGCATCTTGTTTGGCTGGGCCAAACCGGTGCCAGTAGATTTTCGTCGCTTACGCCATCCGCGCCAGGACATGGTCTGGGTGGCGGCGGCCGGACCGGCCGCCAATTTGGTCATGGCGGTGTTCTGGGCTCTGATGCTGAAGTTGTCGGTTGGGACGGATCTGGGCGATTACAACACGCCGCTGCGTACGATGGCAGAGGGGGGCATCATGATTAACGCCGTACTGATGGCCCTGAACCTGTTGCCTTTGCCTCCCTTGGATGGCGGTCGGATCGCGGTAGGTTTGTTGCCGGACCGCTTGGCGGCCCCACTGGCCCGCATTGAGCCATATGGCTTCTTTGTTCTTATCGCGCTGCTGCTGACCGGGATCCTTAACCAGGTTCTCGGCCCGGCCGTGTCTGGTATCCTCTCATTGCTGTCTTTCCTGCTTTAACTTACTTTCCATAAACGACCCCTTATGTATGTAGATCGCGTCCTCTCTGGTATGCGCCCCACGGGTGGCCTCCATCTGGGTCACTACCACGGTGTCCTGAAAAACTGGACCCAACTCCAGCACGAATACGAGTGCCTGTTCTTCGTTGCTGATTGGCACGCCCTGACCACGCATTACGATAACCCGGGCAGCATCGAGGACAGCACTTGGGAGATGGTGATCGACTGGCTGGCTGCTGGGGTCGATCCGAGCCGGGCCACGCTGTTTATCCAGTCTCAGATCATTGAGCACGCCGAGTTACACCTCCTCCTGTCCATGATGACGCCGTTGGGTTGGCTGGAACGGATGCCGACCTATAAGGATCAGCAGGAAAAACTGAGCGAAAAGGATTTGTCCACCTACGGCTTCCTGGGTTATCCCTTGTTGCAATCGGCCGACATCCTGATCTACCGCGCCAACCGCGTCCCGGTTGGCGAGGATCAGGTACCGCATATCGAATTCTCGCGTGAGATTGCGCGCCGTTTTAATCACTTGTATGGCCGCGAACCGGGCTATGAGGACAAGGCCAAGGCGGCGATGAAGCGCCTGGGCGGCAAACGGGAACGCTTGTATAGCGAGTTGCGTACCCGCTATCAGGAACAAGGCGATGCCGAGGCGCTCGAGTCGGCGCGTGCGGTGTTGGTGGCAACGCAAAACCTTTCTTTGGGCGACAAGGAACGGCTTTACGGCTACCTGGAAGGGGGCGGCCGCATGATTCTGACGGAGCCGCAGGCCCTGCTGACCGCTGCATCGAAGATGCCTGGCCTGGACGGACAGAAGATGTCCAAGTCCTACCACAACACCATCACCTTGCGAGAAGCACCCGATCAAGTAGTCAAGAAGATCCGCACCATGCCGACCGATCCGGCGCGGATGCGGCGTACTGATCCGGGTTCGCCGGACAAGTGTCCGGTTTGGCAACTGCATCAGGTCTATTCGGGCGAAGGCCAGAAGGCCTGGGTGCGGGCGGGTTGCATCAGTGCGGGAATTGGCTGCCTGGACTGCAAACAACCGGTGATTGATGCCATCCTAGCCGAGTTGGCCCCTATCCAGGAACGGGCGCGTGGCTTTGGCGAAGACCCTGATCGGGTCCGCAGCATTATTGCCGATGGGTGCGAGAAGGCGCGTGATCTGGCCCGTGAAACGATGCGCGATGTGCGGGAGGCTCTAGGTTTGGCCCGCTGAAGCGGTGGATTTATTGAGAGCTTCACATTGTAAAAAACCACCCCATAGGGTGGTTTTTTACGGGTGCGTCAGAGAGGGTGCCCCGAGCCGGAATGGGGCTATTCGTTGTGGCTATGAGTCGTTTTGTGTTTCAACCATGACGAGTTCGGCGGCGACTTCCTTGGGGCGGCGGGTCTGGCGACGCGGCCTGCGCTCGAGGGGAGCCGGCGTCTCGGCAATCTCGTCAGCCTTGACGGTAGGGACCGTTTCGACCATGCGCATTTCCGGTTCGGCTGGGCGCGGTGTCCGCCGACGGGGATTGGCGCGGCGCGGGGACTGCGCTGCGGCATCCGCAACCACTTCGGGTGTTATCGCTGGTGCGGAGGTAACGATCTCTTCGCGAGGGGGCGTACTGACTATGGTGGCCTTGGGTGTGCCTGCGTATTCGATGATCGTTTTCGGTGCGTTGGTCTCTGCAGTCGGGGTGGCCGCGGCCTCAACCTTCGGGGCGACAATCTCGATTACGACGGGGGTGGCACCGGTCGCGTATTCAATGATGGCGCGCGGTTCGCGATTGCCTTCACGGCCTCCACGGCCCCGTCCACCGCGACGGCCGCGACGGCCACGCGACTCACGAGCATCCGCATCCACGGGGGTCTGGGGGGGCTCCGAAATAATCTCGGCATTAGGCAGGGCTGGCATCAAGGATTCGTCGCCTAGGGCCTCATCTCCAAGCGGGGCGGGGCGCGCGCTGGGACGCTCACGACGGCGTTCGTTACGCGGACGCTCGGTACGCTCATTGCTGCGGGTTTCGTTTGCGGGGCGCTCTGTGCGGGCAGGACGCTCGCTATGGGGTGGGCGTTCGTTGCGCTCAGAACGCTCGGCGCGTTCAGTACGGTCGCCACGGTCGCGGCTATTGCTGCGTCCTCCGCGTCCTCCGCTGCGCTCATTGCGGCTTGGGTTGCGCTCATTGCGACCATCGTTGCGACCAAGTCGGGTTTTAGTTGCGTCGGCGACCACTGGGGTTTCCGGTTCCTTGTCCAGACCCCGCAGCCAGCCCATGATGCGGCCGAGCAGGCCGTGCTTGGCGCTGGGGGTTGCAGTGGCTGGTGTGGAGGGTGCTCGGGGCGCGGCTGGCAGCGGGGCTGGCTGGTTGGGCGTAATGCCCTGCACCAGTGGTTGCGGCCGGTCCGTCTTGCGCGCATCAAGGATCTGTTCTTCGCTGGTTTCTTCTGCCGGCGCGTCCACCATCTGATAGCTGGGTGGGAGGGTGTTGCACTGATTGAGTTGATCGTGACGCAGGCGGGTCAGCGTATAGCGCGGGGTTTCATAGTGCAGGTTTGGAATCAGCAATATTTCGATACGGGCACGCGCCTCGATATTAAGGATGTCCGTACGCTTTTCGTTGAGCAGGAAGGTGCACACATCGACCGGGGCCTGGATATGCAAGGCTCCGGTATTTTCCTTAATAGCCTCTTCTTGCAGGATGCGTAGCAGGTGCAAGGCAAATGATTCGGTGCTGCGCACATGGCCGGTACCCATGCAGCGCGGGCAAGTGATATGGCTAGTCTCGCCGAGGCTGGGCTGCAGGCGCTGACGGGAGAGTTCAAGGAGGCCAAAGCGGGAGATTTTTCCGACCTGGATGCGGGCGCGATCGGCGTGCAGGGCATCGCGGAGACGGTCTTCCACAGCGCGCTGGTTTTTGGCGTTTTCCATGTCGATGAAGTCGATGACCACCAGGCCGCCCAAGTCGCGCAGACGCAACTGGCGTGCGGCTTCGTCGGCAGCTTCCAGGTTGGTGTTCAGTGCAGTCTGCTCGATGTCGGCGCCCTTGGTGGCTTGAGCGGAGTTGACATCGATGGCAACGAGGGCCTCGGTGTGGTCGATGACCAGCGCGCCACCGGAAGGTAGCGGCACATGGCGTGAATAGGCGGTCTCAATCTGGTGCTCGATCTGGAAGCGTGAGAACAGCGGTACGCTGTCGCTGTATAGCTTGACCTTGCTGACCAGATTCGGCATGACATGGGCCATGAACTGGCGAACCTGTTCATGGATGGCCGGCATGTCGATCAGCAATTCGCCGATGTCCGCCGTGAAGTAGTCGCGGATGGCGCGGATGACCAGGCTGGATTCCTGATAAATCAGGAAGGCGCCTTTCTGACCTTGTGCGGCCCCGTCGATGGCGGTCCACAACTGCATCAGGTAGTTTAGGTCCCAGCGTAGTTCTTCCAGGCTACGACCGATGCCGGCCGTGCGGGCGATCAGGCTGGTGCCGGCAGGCACTTCGAGCTGGGCCAGCAGGTCGCGCAGCTCGTTGCGATCCTCACCCTCGATGCGGCGCGAGACGCCTCCCCCACGCGGGTTGTTTGGCATCAGGACCAGATAGCGACCGGCCAGGCTGATGTAATTGGTGAGGGCAGCCCCCTTGTTGCCGCGTTCGTCCTTTTCGACTTGAACGAGGAGTTCGAGGCCTTCCTTGATCTGGTCCTTGACCGGGCCGTTGGCGTTGCCGGGCAGGGCACTTCGGGCAATCTCCTTGAAGGGGAGAAAGCCATGTCGCTCGGCACCGTAATCGACGAAACACGCTTCGAGGCTGGGCTCGACACGGGTAACAACGGCCTTGTAGATATTGCCTTTGCGTTGCTCTTTGGTGGCGGATTCAATGTCGAGATCGACCAGCTTCTGGCCATCGACAATGGCGACGCGGAGCTCTTCCGCCTGCGTCGCGTTAAATAACATTCTTTTCATTATGACCCCTTGCGTCTTCGACGCCCGGGGAAAACCCTGTACCACCGGCATTCGTCCAGAGGACGGTGCCCGCGGCTGGCATGGAGTCAGTCGGTTACTTGGAAAGCGAGAGGCTTTCGGTTCTCGGTCGTGGTCATGTTGAAGGGGTTATCCTTATCGTGGGGCCGGGAAAAGGCTGGGCTCGGCGAACTCGGGGCATTTGCGAAAATACAAACAAAACGCAAATGTTCAAAGGGGTCCGCGGGCTACCTTCTCAACCGGTCACACAGTATCCGGGTGCAGAACACGTTACTAATACGCTAACATCGCTACTTTTAGACTGTCTGCATCACCCTTGAAGGGCGGAAGACGAGGACTCAACCGGTGAGCGGAATTAACCGGCGTGCTTGAGTGGATGGATTGGGGCCTGATCTCAACAAAGTTCTCAAGATATAAACCCAAGCCCAAAGCGGTTATACATTTTCAAGCGCGCCCGAGTATATATGCAATGAACGCAGAACGCAAAGAAACAGTCACATTTGTCTCGATAGGTGTCGAGGCCGATGGCCAGCGCTTGGACAATTACCTGTTTCGCACCTTGAAAGGGGTGCCTAAGAGTCGGGTTTATCGCATGATTCGCGATGGTGAGGTCCGGGTGAACAAGGGGCGCAAGGGGCCGGACTATCGCCTGCTGTCCGGGGATGAGATTCGCATCCCGCCGGTGCGTTTGGCAGAAGTGCCCACTAAGGTGGTGGTGCCGGTCGGCAGTACCCTGTTGCCGCACATCGTGTATCGGGACGAGGCCTTGCTGGTACTCGACAAACCTGCCGGTTGGGCGGTCCACGGGGGCAGCGGGATTAGCCTTGGTATCATCGAGCACCTGCGTCAGGAATTGCCGGAATTGCATTATCTGGAACTGGCCCATCGCCTGGATCGCGAGACCTCGGGTCTGCTGATGCTGGCCTCGCGTCGCAGTGCACTGGTTGAACTGCATCGGATGTTGCGGGTCGGTGAGGCGCGCAAGACCTATCTGGCGCTGGCAACGGGGCGTTGGCGGGATGCGCTGCGCAATGTGCGCTTCCCACTGCATAAATTTCTTACCGCTGAGGGTGAGCGGCGCGTGGAGGTGGTGCATGACAAGCACCCCGAGGCGATGCAGGCCCATACGATTTTCCGCCTGCGTCAGCGCTACGCGGGTTTTTCTTTGCTGGAGGCTGAACTCATGACCGGTCGCACGCACCAGATTCGTGTCCATCTGGCGGCCTGTGGTCATGCCATCGCCGGAGATGCAAAATATGGTGATATGGCCCTCAATACGGCTTTGAAAGGCCGGGGTTTGCGCCGCATGTTCCTGCACGCGGCGCGGTTGGAACTCAAACATCCTTTGACGCAACAGCCGCTGTCGTTTACCGCGCCGCTGCCCGGTGAACTGGCCGGATTTCTGCAATCCCTGGAGCCGGAGGCCTCGTGAAATATGAACTGTTGATCTTTGATTGGGACGGTACGCTGATGGACTCGGCCGGCCACATCGTGGCCAGCCTGCAGGGCGCGGCGCGCGATATGAACCTGCCCGTGCCGCTGCCGGAAAAGGCCCGTTATGTCATCGGATTGGGTCTGGGTCAGGCGCTCGAATACCTTTTTCCCATGCTGCCGGAGGCAGATCATCCGCGTCTGGCTGATTGCTACCGCGATCATTACCTCGGTCAGGATCACACCATTCCGTTGTTCGAGGGGGCAGAGACGATGTTGCGTGGGCTTCATGCACGGGGCCATGTTCTGGCGGTGGCGACAGGCAAGAGCCGGCGTGGGTTGGAGCGAGCGATGCAACATACGGCGCTGGAGCCGATCTTTACGGCGACGCGCACGGCCGACCAGACCTTTTCAAAACCGCATCCGGCGATGATCGAAGAGATTATCGTCGAGGTGGGCGGACGGCCTGAGACGACCCTAATGATCGGTGATACCAGCCACGATTTGCAAATGGCGGTGAACGCGGGTGTGGCCGGGCTGGGAGTTAGCTATGGGGCCCATGAGATAGATTTGTTGCGGGCGTGTAATCCGCTGGCCATCGTCGATACGATGAAGGCCTTGGCAAATTGGCTGGACGAGAACGGATAAAGTATGGAAAGCAAATCAATAGAGCGGCTGGTTGAGGCCTATCTGGGCGAGTTGCGGCGGCAGCGACGGGGGCGCTTCTGGTGGCGGATGGCTTGGGTGGCTGTGCTGTTGGTGGGGATTCTGGGGTGGTGGGGTGAAGACCATCCCGCTGGGGGCATGGAGGGTGCGCACACGGCCTTGATCGATATTCAGGGTGAGATTGGCGGTGAAAATGGGGTATTGGCCAATGACATTATCCTTGCCTTGGGCGAGGCCTTTAGTGCTCACAAGGTCAAGGGTGTTGTCCTGCGCATCAACAGCCCTGGTGGCAGTCCGGTGGCGGCTGGTCAGGTGTATGACGAGATTCGTCGCTTGCGCGTGCTTAATCCCCATACGCCCATTTACACGGTGGTGGGCGATATTTGCGC
>SXRG01000053.1 GCA_005793645.1 Burkholderiales bacterium | reverse complement strand
GCCTCAATCACATTCCAGATCTACTTCAGCTTGTACGGCAAGCTCGCTGGCATGACCGGCACCGCCGACACCGAGGCCTAAGAGTTCCAGCAGATCTACAATCTGGAAACCGTCGTCATCCCCACCAATCGCCCCATGGTACGCGACGACAAGAACGATCTCGTCTATCGCACCGCGGCTGAAAAATGGCAAGCCGTCATCGCCGACCTGCGCGACTGCCAGCAGCGCGGCCAACCAGTGCTAGTAGGTACCACCTCGATCGAGGTCAATGAATTTCTCTCCGCCCGACTCACCCAAGAAAATCTGCCACACCAAGTACTTAACGCCAAACAGCACGCACAGGAAGCCCAAGTCATCACCCAGGCCGGTCTACCCGGCGCCATCACCATCGCCACGAACATGGCGGGTCGCGGCACCGACATCGTACTGGGCGGTAACATCAGCCGTGAGCTCGATGCCTTGGCTGACGACCCCGCCGCGCTAGACGCGCGCAAAGCCGAATGGCAAAAGGTCCATAATGCGGTGCTGGCCGCGGGCGGTTTGCACATTATTGGCACCGAACGGCACGAATCGCGCCGTGTGGCCACCCAGTTGCGCGGCCGCGCCGGTCGTCAGGGCGATGCCGGTTCCTCGCGCTTCTACCTGTCGCTGGAAGATCAGTTAATGCGCATCTTCGGTGGTGAGCGACTCAGTTCCATCATGGCCCGCCTCAATATGCCCGAAGGCGAGGCCATCGAACACGCCATGGTTAACCGCTCGCTCGAATCGGCGCAGCGCAAGGTCGAGCAACGCAACTTCGACATCCGTCAACAACTGCTCGAAGATGACGATGTCGCCAACGACCCGCGCCGCGTCATCTACCAGCAACGCAACGAACTGCTTGAAGTGCAAGACATCTCCGCCGGCATCCGTGGCATGCGCGAGCAAGTACTGAACACCCTGTTTGCGCTCCATGTCCCGACCGGTAGCCTGGTCGAACAATGGGATTTGGCCGGTCTGGAAACCGCGCTCAAGGGCGAATACCTCCTCGATCTGCCCCTACAGACCTGGGTCACAACGGACGACACACTCGATGAGGAGGCCCTGCGCAACAAGATTCTCGCGGCGGCTAATGCCGTCTATGCCGAAAAAGAAACCCTGGCGGGCGAAAATCTGCGCGCCTTCGAACACGGCCTGCTTTTGCAAAACATCGACAGCCATTGGCGCGAACACCTCGCCGCCATGGACCACTTGCGCCAAGGCATCCACCTGCGGGGCTACGCAGCCAAAAACCCCAAGCAAGAATACAAACGCGAGGCCTTCGAGCTGTTCGAGACCATGCTCGACACCATCAGCCGCGAAGTTACCCAACTCACACTCACCGTCCAGGTCCGCACCGAGGCCGATGTTGAAGCCGTTACGCCGCGCGAGGCCGTTAGCAACCTACAATACCAACATGACGCGTTTGACGCCGCCGCCGAAGAGGATTCCGCCCTGGCCGAGGATGCCGTACCCGCAGCAACCTCCCCCGTCCACCGCGAGGGTCCAAAGATCGGCCGCAACGACCCCTGCCCTTGCGGTTCCGGGAAGAAATATAAACAGTGCTGCGGAAAACTGTCCTGATGCCCTACTACCTTTACAAGATCGGCACCCTCAACATCCTCACCAAGATGGGCGAGAACGCCGATTTCAAGGCCGCCCGCGTCGAGGCCAACGAACTACGCAAGGCCCTGACGCCCGGCGAGAAGGCCAGGATCATATTCGCCGCCAATGAACTAGCCGCCGAAGAACTGCTCTCCACCCCGCGCGAGCTGGATCACACCCTGGCCGGGGACGACTACTAAGCCCGACCCATGTCCGGCTATAACGAAGCGGCCTACCATCAGGCCCGCGAGTCGGTGATTGAGCATCCGTGTCCGGTTGAACGCGCCCTGCTGAAGGGGTGTGTCCGCTGCCATCTGACCCGCAAACGGCTACTGGCAGAGCGCGAATTGATGACCTGTACAGAGGCAAATGCCAGCGCACGCTGCCAACATTTCCTCGAGGCCATTCACCACAACGCCCGTTTTGCCCTCCACCTCGATGCCAATCAACCCTGGCCTTTCGGCAAAGAGATCCGCGCCCAGTGTGGCGGGGTGCTGGGCCTCATTGACGCGCTGGAGGCCCCCGAAACCGATATCGCAACCCTGCTCGACATGGCCCTTACGGACGGCAAACCCCCGGAGGACCTGCCCTGGTCGGCCATCATGCGTAGCGTTGTTCACTACGATCCGCGCCCACGCAACAAGCCCCCTAAAACAACACCCAATTGAACACCCCTTGCAAACCCATCTTGCCCAAACAGACGGAAGCGTGGATAATGCTCCCCTTTCCAATGGATTCATCCGGAGCTTGCAATGAAAGCCGGCACTCACCCGAACTACAATGAAATTACCGTCACCTGCGGTTGCGGTAGCGTCTTCACGACCCGCTCGACCCTGGGCAAGCCCCTCAACATCGAGGTGTGCGCCGAATGTCACCCGTTCTACACCGGCAAGCAGAAGATCGTCGACACGGCAGGTCGCGTTGAGCGCTTCCGGCAGAAGTACAGCAGCAAGAAGTCATAATCACCACTGACGGTGCGGCATACGCCTGCGGTAACCCTGCGGCAGTTGCCAATTCGTCTCAAATGAGGCAGCCTTTGGCTGCCTCATTTGTTTTCAAATCGCTCCCCTGAACCCATGCAACCCACTCCACTGCGACAGCACCTCACCATCGGCCTGCTGCTTGGACTGTGGATTATCTATGGCTTAACCGGCCGCAGTGTGTGGTTTGAGGGCGAAGCCGTGGCACTTGGCCAGATCCAGTCCTTGGCATCAAACGCGCCCAGCGCCCCCTATCTCCTGGCCCATGGTTTAGCCGAACTCACACAGCAGTTAAGCTCTCACTGGCTGTCGTACGCCGATGGCAGCCGCCTTGCCAGCGGCATCCTAACGGCGCTGGCCCTGATCGGCACTGCCCTCGCCGCCGCTCACTTGCTGGGCCCCGGGAGCGCCATCGCCGCTGCACTAGCCCTGATGGGTGCCTTCGGCCTCATGTTGCATGCCCACGCCCAAGTCCCGGAACTGGGTCTGATGGCGGCCTACGCCGGGCTTCTCTATGGCATCGGACTAGCCCGCCAATCGCCCATCGGTGGTCTTTGGATAGGCCTCGCCTGGCTGGCCCTTCTGGCAGCACGCGGCCCCTTTGATGCAGCCGCCGGGCTGCTGATTACTCTCTTACCCATGCTTGGCTGGCGCTGGCGCGGCCCCGCCTACCGCAATGCCCTCCGACTAGGTGTCGCAACCGCCCTCCTGGGCGCTACCCTGCTCTGGATGTGGCTTGACTCCGCGTGGCTCAAGGTCTGGTGGTCACTGGCCAGCGTTTGGCCACAACACCTCTCGAGCCCACTTTCTGTCACCCATCGGATGCTTGGATTCACTTGGCCCCTCTGGCCCTTGGCCTTGTGGGGACTGTGGTACGAGCGGCGGCGCCTGGCCCGCCTGGATGCCCTCCACCCCATCCTAGCCGCACTCGGCCTGCTCACTTTGCTATCCCTATGGCCAAGCAATGCCCGCGACAACAGCCTCCTACCTGTTCTGGTACCGCTCGCCCTTCTGTCCGCGCACACCTTAAGCGGCTTGCGCCGTGGTGCCGCACAGGGTTTCTACTGGTTTGGTGTCCTGTTTTTCGGTTTTTTTGCCTCCGCCTTCTGGATCTACTTCGCCGCCATCGAATGGGGCGCCCCAACCCGACTGGCGCACCACCTCGCAAAACTAGTTCCTACCTACCACCCCGGAGGCATCACGCCTTTTAATGTGGCCCTCGCCGCAACCGCAACCCTGCTCTGGGTGATTACCATCCCCTTCTTCAAACGAGCAACAGTCCGCCCCATCGTGGTCTGGGCCACAGGCATGATGCTGATCTGGACGCTCACTATTGCCCTGTTCCGCCCCTGGCTCGAGGCCGGCTGGGGCTACGGTCCGATGGTGACGAGCATCACCCGCCATCTGCCGACAGGGGCCTGCCTCAACGCCGAGACCGATGCCAACCTGCGCATTTTGCTACGCACGGAGTTGGGTCCACGACTCAAGACGGGTAACACCTGTAGCTACCTGCTCGTCCAGGGCACCACACAAGAGGCCCCCGCACAGGCCCAGCTGATCTGGAAAGGCCAACGGCCACGCCAAAAAGACCGGATCTATCGCCTCTACCGACGCACAGCGGTTTCGTCCTGATGGGCACTGGCGCCATTCTCCTCTCGGGTGGACGCGGTCGCCGGCTAGGGGGGATCGAAAAGGGCCTTGCCCCACTGTCGGGCCAGCCGTTAATCCAATGGGTCATTGAACGCATCGCCCCGCAGGTCGACGAATTGGTTATCAGTGCCAACCATCAGGCAGATGCCTATCGCACCTTCGGCTGGCCCGTGGTCGCCGATACGCTACCCGATCAACCCGGACCTTTGGCTGGCATCTTGGCCGCCACCGTTGACATGCAGTCCGAATGGCTACTCGTAGTACCCTGCGACACCCCGTTCTTGCCGCCGGACCTAGTTACCCAACTGGCCACCGCCACCGGGCACACAAACCACCTTGCCCGTGCGGTCGATCCCAAACAGGCCCACTATGCCGTCATGCGGCTGCATCGCCGTCTGCTGCCCGACATGGCCGCGTATCTGACCGAGGGTCAGCGCAGCATCCAGCACTGGCAGGCGCGTCACCCTTGCGGCGAAGCCCGATTCCCGGACCCGAGCAGTTTCACCAATCTCAATACGGCTGAAGACTTTTCCCGCGCCGAGGCCCGCCTGCTCGGACGCTAACAGTCACCACGGCGGAGGCATCTGCTGTCGAGCGCATGTCGGACAAATCGGTTGCGCAAGATGTGCCGACGACCCCACCACCAAGCTTCCCCGTACATAATCGCGCTGACGCAGGCGTTGCGTCAGGCTTACCTTGCACTCGACTAGGCTCACTCTTGCGTAGCTTCTGGCAGCGCAGATTCCTCCACAGCAAGCCGCCTGCCCCGGTTACGAGCCAATTCCCTGTGATGGTTGATGCGCTCCGTTCCAGCACGCGAGCAATCTAACTTTGCTTGTGTCCTGCCTGCTTCAATGCGTAAATCTGGTATCGTTCTTCCCGGGTGAGGTGTGTGTAGTTCATCTTTGCAATTTCGACTGGCTGGTCAAAAAGGCATGAATGCTACCGCATCCCACCCACCTAACCTGCATTACTCAAAATTGCACTTCATCCTTGAATCCGCCAACTATGATTCAACGAAAATTTAAAAAAAGGAAATGTGCAAAGCGGTGGCCTGCCCGACAGGAATCGAACCTGTAAGCCCCATCTTAGATGGCTGGTGCTCTATCCAGTTGAGCTACGGGCAGTCAAAAAAGATGGCTGGGAAAGAATGGAACCCATAAAGGGCCCTTGAAATGGT
>SXRG01000052.1 GCA_005793645.1 Burkholderiales bacterium | reverse complement strand
CTCTGGTAGGTATTGAGCTGTTGTCGGTTGAAGCACGCGTTGTGGTGGCTTCAGTCGAGACCTATCTGAAATACGCGGAAGCGATTGGCCTGACCGCCAGCGCGGCTGCACCGGCCTGATTGGGAGTGGGCGGGACTGCGCATTCGGCGTAGTCTTCTTTGAGGAGAGCATCATGGGCAGAGTGGATGATATGGCTCGGTTGTGTGGCCAGGTTCGGGCCGGCCACCAGAATCGACGGGAGTTGGTGGTCAATCTGGCCAAAGGCAACGCCGAACTGAAGTTGGAGGTTCAGGTGGCACGTGCGGCGAACCGGGCCGTCAATAAAGAGCGCGGGAGGCGTATCTTGGCGAACCTCGCGGCGTTTATGGCGGTTCTCGCCGGGCACGAGAAGGTTCGGCAACAAGCGGCGGCACGGTCGCGCAAATCTCGTACTGAGTTTGTCAATCGTCTGGCGCGGAGCGTGGCTGCCACCCGCAAAGCACACCGGAGCGAAAGCGCGGCTTCGATTGCTGCGTGGCGTGGTGTGGTCGTCGTCGCAAAGCCGTCTGGCAAGCGTAACGCTGTGGTGGCGAGTTAGTCCGTTAGCGTAGTAAGACACCCAAAATCCCAGTAGCGAGTCTCGTAAGGTTCGTTGCTGGGTGGGGTTTTAGGGCGCGTCAGTGCGGGATATTTTGTGCAGCGCAGGGTATGCGGGAGAGCGAGCATGGGCAAGACTGGAAGTGTTGGGCGGCTCAGCGAGATCAGCGAGAAGATACGGGCTGGGCATAGGGATCGCGCGGTGTTTATTGATCGACTGAAGCAGAAGGTTTCCGATTTGAGGCGCGGGTTTGCCGAGGAGAACCGGGCGGTCCATGCGATCTGGTTTGGTCCCACGGTGGCAGAGAAGGCAGAGGCGGCCCGTGTGAAAGAGGCGGCGGCAGCGGCCGTCCGCGCTAAAAAGGCGGCAGAAGCAGCCGCTCGTGCAAAAAAGATTGCAGCGGAAGAAGCCCAGATAAAGAAGATGGCGGCAGAAGAAGCAGCCGCCCGCGCGAAGAAAGCAGCCGAGGACAAGGCCCGCGCCAAAAAGGCCGCTGAAGAGGCCAAGGCGGCCGAGGTCGCCCGCGCGAAGAAGGCAGCCGGGGATGAGGCCCGCGCCAAAAAGGCCGCTGAAGAGGCCAAGGCGGCCGAGGTCGCCCGCGCGAAGAAGGCAGCCGGGGATGAGGCCCGCGCCAAAAAGCCTGCTGAAGAGGCCGCCAAAAAGAAGGAGGCTGCAGAGGCAGGCATTCGTGCGAGCAAGATCATGGAGAATGCCGTGCGCGCCAAGCGTGCCGTCGAGGCCGCTGCGAGTGCCGCCCCGAAGAAGGCCGTCCTTGTGAAGAAGGCGGCTCCCGCGGGAAAGGTCACCCCTGTGAAGGCGCGGCCAAAGAACAAGACCCGGGGTACACCATAACAGGCCACTTGGGCGTGGTTGTGCGCTTTGGGTACGCTGTCAACAATAAATCAAAAGGTTGGATATCGTGGATCAGAATACAGTGCATACGCAAACGGCAGAGGTCGTTAGGATTCGCTCCAACGACGACAATATCCGACCCGAGGCAAGCGACGCGTTCATCTCTACGTCTTATGTCCAGGATTTGACGGATCGTGCTCTGGTTTATCTGGGGGCGGGTTATGCCATTCACTTTTCAGGCCCATCGGGCGTGGGTAAGACTACCTTGGCCCTTCATGTCGCGGCCAAGCTGGGACGGCCCGTCAGCCTGATTCATGGCGATGATGAATTCGGTAGCTCCGACTTGATCGGCCGTGAGTCGGGCGTCCGCAGACACCGACTGGTCGATAACTATCTTCATAATGTGCTGAAAACCGAAGAAGAGGTTAAGAGCACGTGGGTGGATAATCGTCTCACCGCGGCTTGTCAGAATGGCGACACCTTGATCTATGATGAGTTCAACCGCTCGCGTCCGGAGGCAAATAACGCCTTGCTCAGCATTCTGTCGGAAGGAATCCTCAATATCCCAAAGATGCGGAACTCGGGTGAGGGCTATATGAGTGTCAATCCGGAATTTCGCGCCATATTCACCTCCAATCCGGAAGAATATGCAGGGACGCACAAGACCCAAGACGCGCTGATTGACCGCCTGATCACCATCAAGATGGGGCATTATGACCGGGAGACCGAGATCCATATCTCGATGGCCAAATCAGGCCTTGGTCGGGCAGATGCCTCGAATATCGTCGATGTCGTGCGGGAATTACGCAGCATCGGCATGAACAAGCAGCGGCCCACGATTCGGGCCTGCATCGCTGTTGCCAGGATACTGGCTATTCGCGGTGGTCATGCCCGGTGGGATGACCCCACCTTCAAGTGGGTGACCCAGGATGTCCTCGGTTCCGAGATGGCCAAGGTGACCCGTGGCGGCGAACCGCTGATGGGCCAGACGCTGGGCGATGTCATACAGAAGATTTGTGGCAGGCAGCGTCGAAAGGCCCGCGACAAGCCCGGCAACAGCGGGTCGGGTCTGCCATCGGCAGACAAGGCGACAGGAGTGGGGACGTGATTTCGAAAAACAGACCCAAAGGCTTGACAAGCATCCGGTCGATGTCCGGCATGGTGACAGAGACCACACACCCGCACCGGAAGTTTCTCCGGCTGGCGATATTGGCCATGGAGCAGATGCGTCGAAGCACGGAAAAGAACAGCGCCCAGCACCGTATTGATGGGATCAATGAACGCCTGGAGGAGATCCGAACTGAGTCCGTGGATATCCTCCGAGCGTGCAACGATGTTGTAAAAACCGAGTCCGGTGAGGCGCCGGTTGCCCTGAAGGAGGCGGAGTCTCCACCCCGGCGCGGATTTGCACTTAAATATTGAAGGCGGTGTCCTATGATGGCCATAAAGGGGATGAAACAGGTGCGCACCAGCCTGAATATCGGGGGCTTTCGGGCGTGCTTGCATAAGACGGGCGTGTCTTCGCTAGGGCACGAGCGGCAGCGTGTCGCGCACGAGAAGCGGTTACTCATGGGACGGCAGGGGCATCACCTGTGGCTTGTCAGGCAGTGGGGCACGCATTTTGAGTGCGCGGCGGGTTCGTTGCGGGTACTTCCCCCTTCCGCGCGCGCAGCAGTTGAGGTATTTGGATGTATAATCCCCTGGGATCGGTCGCTGCGGACAGGAAAACAGGCGCATTAACATGACGACGAACAAGTACATCTACGCAGTCATCGATACCGTGGGGGATATCATCTATGGCCAGACCGGACTCAATGGCGCGATGGTGCGGGGGGTTGCTCATGGCCCGTTTACGGCGATCGTGAGCGACATACCGGCAGGGCGGATTCGCCCCGAACGGAAAAACTTGGCGGCGCACAACGCCGTCGTCAAAAGCTTGATGGCGGTTGCGCCGGGCGTCCTCCCGGTAGCGTTCGGTACGCTGGCAAATAATGCCCAGGCGGTGCGCAAGGTCTTGGAAAAGAATAAGGTGCTCTTAGCCCAGGAACTGGACAAGGTGCGTGGCAAGGTCGAGCTAGGTCTGCGCGTTACCCTAGAGGTTCCTAACCTCTTCCAATACATGGTGAACAGCCAACCGGAACTGGCTGCCCTACGTGATCGCCTGTACGGAAAACCGCATGGCCCTTCGCAGATGGATCAGATTGAGCTGGGTAGCACCTTCGATCGTCTGCTCGACCAGGATCGAGAACGCTACACAGAGGCGGTGATACAAGTGCTGGATCCGATCTGCGAGGACATCAAACAGATCCCGCCGCGCGAGGGGGAGGTCATGAATCTGGCCTGTCTGGTAGATCGCGAGGCTCAACATGTTTTTGAAGAGGGGGTTTGCGAGGCGGCCAATCTGTTCGACAACAATTTCTCCTTCGATTTCAACGGCCCTTGGGCGCCGCATAACTTTGTCCACATCAACTTGACCCCCTGAGGTTCTTCGTGTTTCTCCTCGACAATCTCATCACTACACCCCTGATGTGGATAGCCAAGGAGATCAACGAGGCCGTTCAGCAGGAGGGGGGGGACAATTCCGAAACGATCACCCGGTCGCTCAGCGAGCTGTATATGAAGCTTGAGACGGGTGTTATCTCGGAACAGGAATTCGAGGCTGAGGAGGCGGTATTGCTCGACCGGCTGGACGCCATCGAGATTGGCAAGCAGGCAAGCGCCGGGGTTGCCGATGATGAGTCTGGGTGATCCCCTCACCGATAGTTGCACAAAATACGAGGCGAGACCAGGACCGGCGTTTTTACAGGATGCGGGGCTGCGTCTATTGTTCTTTGGCGGCAAGGGGGGCGTAGGCAAGACCGTTTGTGCCGCCGCTACGGCCCTATCGCTGGCCCAGCGGCATCCGGAACGCCCCTTTCTGCTGGTCTCGACGGATCCCGCGCATTCCTTGGCTGATTGTCTGGACAGCGCACCACCCTTCACCAACCTGACGCTGAACGAGCTTGATCCGCAGGAATGCCTGGGACGATTCAAGCTACGCCATGAGGCCTCCTTGCGTAGCATTGCCTTGCGTGGAACCTTTCTGGACGAGGCCGACATTGCGCAGTTGCTGGATCTTTCCATGCCCGGCCTGGACGAAGTCATGGCCTTGCTGGAAATTGCCGGCTGGGTAAAACAGGGGCATTACGCCTGCATCGTGGTGGATACCGCACCTGCTGGACACACGCTCCGGCTGCTAAACCTCCCAGAGACCATGCAACGCTGGGTAGCCACCCTCGATGCGATGCTTGCAAAACATCGTTTTTTGGTCAGGCATTACCAAGGGGCCTATCACAAGGAGGCGCTGGATCAGTATCTGGAACAGACCCTAGCCGACCTAACGGGGTTGGATGCGTTGCTGCAATCCCCCGAGCAATGTCGTTTTGTGCCCGTCCTGTTGGCTGAGACCTTGAGCATCCACGTGACAGGGATACTGCTCGGCGAGTTGGAACGGCTTGAACTTCCGGTGCAAGAGTTGATTGTCAACCGCTTGCGTCTGGCACAAGCCGGTTGCCCAGCGTGCACGGCAATCGCCGCCCAGCAATCGGTAGCGATCGATGAGCTGAACAGGGTATTCTCCGGTTACTGCGTGTGGGGATTGCCCCTGTTCCCTGAGGAACTACGAGGGGTGTCGCGGCTGATGGAGATGTGGCCACACGCACGGCCGTTGGCGCAAGTACGGCGGGCGGTCGAGGATTCGAGTACGAGTATGGATAATATGGGGAGAAACACCCCCGCCGCTCCATGTCCGATGGTCGAATCCCCCGCCCCGTTGCCCGCTCCCACGACCAAACTCATCCTGTTCGCGGGCAAGGGAGGCGTAGGCAAAACCACCTTGTCCTGCGCATCGGCACTGCATCTCGCGGAGATATGGGGCGGGAAGGAGATCCTGCTTTTCTCGATTGATCCCGCCCATTCCCTAGCCGCCTGCCTGGGTTATACGGCAGGCCCGGGGGCGATCCGGGTGGCACCGGGGTTGAGCGTGATCGAGTTTGACGCCCAGGCTGAATTTGAGCGTCTGAAACAGGCCTACGCAAACGAATTAATGAGTGTATTTAATCGCACGAGCGACCAAGAGGGGATAGCGATCGCCTTCGACCGGGAGGTGATGGAACGCATACTGGATCTGGCCCCCCCAGGCCTGGATGAGGTTCTGGCCATCACCCACATTATGGATATCATGGAGCGCCGTCAGTATGACCTATTCATCCTGGACACGGCGCCGACCGGGCATTTGCTGCGATTTCTGGAGATGCCGGGGCTGGTTGAACAATGGCTGAAGGCTTTTTTCGCCCTGTTTCTGAAATACCGGGATATCTTTTGGTTGCCCAAGATTTCGCAGATGATGGTCGACCTTTCTCGGCAAATTAAGGCGTTTCAACGGATCCTTCTGGATACAGGTCAGTCCATGCTGGTGGCGGTGACGATTCCCACTGAGATGGCCCGCTTGGAAACACGGGACTTGGTAGCCGCCTGTGCGCGGCTGGGCGTTTCGGTTCCTGCAGTATGGGTGAACTTAGTGACGCCACCCACCGTCTGCCCGGTCTGTTCCCGGTTGCGGCAGGCCGAGGAAGCTGTCTTGGTGGAATATAAGACGGAATTTGCCGACAGAATATGTGTGAAGATCTTTCGCCAGCCAGCCGAGGTACGTGGGATCGATCAGTTGCGCGCCTTGGGCCAGTCCTTGTATGTGTGACAATCGAAAGCGATGGTCGAGGGCGCCGTGCCCTACCCTGCGCGCATCGTGCCCATGCTGGCCGACGACGGCGTCTACCTGGCCAGCGAATCCACCTTCAGTCGCGTGCTGAAGGCGCACGGGCAAACCGCCCATCGCGGACGGGCCAAGGCACCCAAGGCCGTTCGTCCGCCCACCACGCATGTGACCACTGCGCCCCGTCAGGTCTGGTGCTGGGACATGACATATCTGCCGGCGCAGGTGATAGGACGGTGGTTCTTCTTGTATCTGATCCTGGACCTGTACAGCCGCAAGATCGTGGGTTGGGAAGTCCATGACGCCGATCACGCCGACCATGCCGCACACCTGGTGCGCCGTACTGCGCTGGTCGAGGGCATTGCCGCCCTTGGCACCAAACCCGTGCTGCACGGCGACAACGGTTCCACGCTCAAGGCCACGACGGTACTGGCGATGCTCAACTGGCTGGGCGTCAAACCCTCGTACTCGCGGCCCCGCGTCAGCGACGACAACGCCTATGCCGAGTCGCTGTTTCGCACGGCCAAGTATCGCCCCGAGTTTCCCGCCAAGGGCTTTGCCGACCTCGACCAGGCCCGCGCCTGGGCGGCTGGCTTCGTCCACTGGTACAACTTCGATCACCGGCACAGCGGCATCCGTTACGTCAGCCCGGCCCAGCGTCACGCCAGCGATGACCACGCGATTCTGGCAGCTCGACATGCCTTGTACCTCCAAGCGCGCGAACTTAACCCGGCACGATGGTCCGGCAAAACGCGCAACTGGGCGCCCATCAGCACCGTGACGCTCAATCCGGAACGCGACTCCATCATAAAGACGCATTTGGCAGGTCACGATATTCAAGCGTTGGCAGCATGAACGAGGCGACAACTACCTTGACGCGCGCCGGCCGCCACATGGTGTATCAAACTACGCCACGGACAATCATCAGTTCAAGAGTGGTTCAAATACACCACAGCAACATAAAACCCTTATAACATATAATTAATTAATCTAATTTTAGATTAAATATCATGGCGTTACATCATTACAACAAAATGTATCGAATATACTTATATCGGGCGTTCTTTATTTACATTGCCTTGATAACTGCGTATGTTACGGTCCTATGAACTAACCCATTACTCCTCGAAATGAGGGGCGAGAAACTACAGGGAACCCGCACTATGTCTAAGTACCAACCACACAAGCTATTGATCGCCATTGCCCCCTGCCTCGGATGGCTGCTGGTTCAGCCGGTCTTGGCCGCTGATACAAGAACAGCCTCGACATTCAAGGAGACGTTTGCCGCAGCCAGCAAGGCTGGTAACGAAACATTTGAGTGGAACGGCAAGAAATACTCCGCTGTAAAGAAGACCCCTACGAAACCCATAACCAAGGTCACACCTAAGGACTCTGGCAAAAATGAGGTCAAGGCAGCCGTGACGGTGACACCGGCTGTATCCGTCGTCACCCCCCTACCGGCCTCGCCAGTCAACGCCCCCGTTGCGACGGCTCCGACCCCCTCTGCGGCACCAAACAGCGTTTCATCCATACCACCCATACCACCCTTTGTATTTGCACCCGTAAGCATCAGCCCTTCGGCACCAGGCTTTGTCGCCAACACACCGACGCCTTGGTCCCCACGCCCCAACCCCTACATTGTCCAACCAGTCACGGTGACCATTGTGCCAGCCCCTGCGGCCTTCCCCTGGCAGAACCAGAGCATCGCACAAGCCCCAGCAACGACTACCACCCCTATTCCGACGGTTACCCCAACCGCTCCCTTTCAGGAAACCTCTGGCTCGAAAGATTCTGGAAAATCACGATCTCTTCTCCCGACCTTCACCAAGGTCTATCCCACTGGCGAAAAACCCATGGTCGTGGTCACTTTCAGCTGCCCAACCGAACTAGCCGGCATTAACACACCGAGCACCAAGATTCTTCACAGCATCTTTGACTTGGGTTTTGGCGCCGTCAACGCGACCAACCTGCTGCCTTGGACACTGCAGCAGGTCTGCTCCTGATGCCGCGTCGCCACCATTAAAAAACCCGGCCGAGGCCGGGTTTTTTAATGCATCAAGGCAACTTCATGAAGGACCAGAAAGACTCAAGAAGTTTTGGTTGCGGTGGTTCCGGTCTCTTGGACAGTCACCGGTGTGGAATAAGCTAAGGCTGGTATCGGAGAGATGGTTTTGACTTTCTAGGATTTTACGCATGATAACTGGCGCGCTGTGGAGCGCGTGGGCCGCCGCACCCCACGGCCAATGTGGCCACCTTCGCTACGCGAAATTGACCCGGACTAAAAGCACCCTCTGCTGTCACTTATTTCGTCAGCGCCAAGAACAACTCTGGCAGCTTCTCCGGTAAGCGCTGGATGTTGTCGATTACCGTGTACTGACGACCGAAAATATTGCTGACATAGTCATCAGCCTTCGGGTCAAGGCTGATGCAATAAGTGAAGATACCGTCACGATCGAGTTCTTGCACAGCGCGCCGGGCGTCTTCGATCAGCAGGTGTTCATCATGGGTGTCGATGTCGGAAGGCTGACCGTCAGTCAAAACCAGCATCAACTTTTTATCCGCCGGTCGTGCTGCCAGATAGTGTGCGGCATGGCGCATGGCCGCACCCATGCGGGTCGAGTAGGCCGCCTGCATCGCCGCCAGACGCGCCTTGGCATCATCACCCCAGCGTTCGCCATAGCCTTTGATATGCAGGTAACGCACATCATGGCGGGTATTGGAGTGAAAGCCGGCGATAGCGAAGGCATCGCCCAATTGTTCCACCGCCCAGGCCAGCAGGGTGACGGCTTCCTGGCTGAGTTCAAGAATAGTCTGCTCGCTGCCGACCGCCTTCTCGTTGAGCGATTCCGATAGATCCAGCAGCAACATGACAGCGATGTCGCGGCCATCCGTACGGTGGCTCATGTTGATGCGCGGATCCGGGTTGGCGCCGCCCTTGAAGTCGATCAGCGAACGGATGGCAACATCAAGATCGAGTTCACTGCCTTCTTCCTGATAGCGGATACGAACCTTGTCCTGCGGTTTGAGCAAATCGAGGATGCGCTTCAAGCGTTTTGCCAGGGCACTATGTTTTTCCAGCAACCGGTCGATGTCGGTCGGATTGCCCTTCGGGTGCAGTCCTTCGTAAACGCTCACCCAATCCGGCCGGTAGGTCAGGCTCTTGTAATCCCATTCCGGGTAGTGGCGCGGCGGCAGGCCTGTGTGTTCTTCGCTAGGCGTACGCTTTTTCTCCTTCTCGAACATCTCCTCGTCGTCGCTCTCCTCGATGAACAGCCACATCTGGCGGTTGTCATCGCGGTAGTCGACCACGGTGTCGTCGAAGTGGACTTTGGCGTACTGGTCGCTCTGGCGCCGGGTCTTGGTGACATAGCTCAAGGCCAGGGTGGCGATATCCGGGGTGTTCGATTCACCTTCTGCCATCAGGGCGTGGAAGCGCTCGACGTAGGTGAGCAGGTCGGCATCGCGATAGCCGTGCTCCGGGTCCAGCAGAGCGCGGGACAGCATGGCCATGCGGTGGCGCAGGCAGGAGGTGGTTTCCGGATCGCACGCATTCTCCAGCGGTCTTGGGTGCAGTGCCAGGAAGATGCGCTTCAGGCCAGGATATTCGCGGCAAAGCAAAGTTTCGACGCGACTATCTTCAAAGAACTCAACCGCCATGCGCTGAAACGGACTCCAGTTGTCAGCGATCAGGGGGGTGGTCCAGCGCCGGTGGCCAACCATGTGGGCCAGCGTGGCGCGGTAGCGGTCGAGACCGGAGATGTGAATTTCTCCATCGACGGCATCATCGTAAACATCCGGGATGCGCATGCCCAACTTATCGAAATATGGCACCGGGCGGCGAAGTTCGTCGAAAGCGGTAGAATACGGTACCAACTGTTCCGATGCCTGCCACAGGCCGCGCAAATAGAGATCAAGTTTGCGTTCCACATCCATAAACAGCGTACCGTGACGCTCGCGTTGCAACACGGCACGGCTGTCGGCGGACTGCACGGTGAAGTAATCCGTCTGCCGTTCTGGGTGACCACTATAGTTTCGGATACCATATTCAACCCAGTTTTTCAGACCCATCAGGCTAAGCTGGGAGAGCAAGAAAGGGGCCTGGGCAAAGAAGTGGGGAAGACCTGGGCTGGGGAAGGTGGTGTGGTGCCCGTGGATGGAACCCGTAGTACGCACCATGAAATCAAGTGTGATATCAAAATAGTCACGCATCCGTTCCTGAGAGTGCAATCGACGCGCAACCGGAGCCAGGGTTTGCAGGAAGGGCGTGATCGCCTTGCTGTTGGGCGACTTCTGCATGCGGTGGATGACCACCATAATCTCCGGCAGTGCATCCTCACCCAGCGCATTGGCAGCGGACGGCCACTCTTCCAGAAACGCCAGCATCGGCTCGACACCGCGCCCCAGTTTGCCAATGACGCGCGCCGCTTCCAGATAAGCGTTGATGCCGTCGCGCGTCAGGATGGCCAACGCTTCCGCCATAACATCCTCGAACACGGCTTCCACCGGTTTGAAGTGGGTGTCAATCTGGGCCCAGTAGGCCGTCATCAGGGGATGCTGGTATTCGGTTTCCATCATGAGTTTTGTCTCTCACTGCGGCTAAGCGCCATCATTCCCGCATGGGCAGGAACCCAGGATTCATCTGATCTACAAAATCAGACCCACGAACAAGATTCCCGCCTACGCAGGAATCTCGCACTTAAGAAAATGTTGCGTCGATGGCATGGTCCAGTGTTTCGCGGATGTCAGCGTCATCGGTGATCGGACGCACAAGGGCCATGCGACAGGCGTCGAGTGGATCAACACCATCTTTGATCAAGGTGGCCGCATAGACTAGCAAACGCGTGGAGATGCCTTCATCAAGGCCGTGGCCTTTCAAATTGCGCGCCGTCTGACCAATCTTCACCAACTTGCTGGCAATAGCCTCATCAAGACCGGTTTCCTTCGCCAGAATGGTGGCCTCCAATGCGGCATCCGGATAGTCGAAATCGAATGCCGTGAAGCGTTGTTTGGTCGATTGCTTCAAGTCCTTCATCAGCGACTGGTAGCCGGGGTTGTAGGAAATCACCAGTTGAAAATCGGGGTGGGCATTGATCAGCTCGCCCTTCTTATCCAATGGCAGGGTGCGGCGGTGATCGGTTAACGGATGGATCACCACGGTAGTGTCCTGCCGCGCTTCAACGATTTCATCCAAATAACAAATAGCACCGATGCGGGCGGCAACCGTCAACGGGCCGTCCAACCAGCGTGTACCGTTGGCTTCCAACAGATAGCGGCCGACCAAGTCGCTGGCGGTCATGTCTTCGTTGCAAGCGACGGTGATCAGCGGCTTATTGAGCTTCCACGCCATATATTCCACAAAGCGCGACTTACCACAGCCGGTCGGGCCTTTCACCATCACCGGCAGGCGGTTGCGATAAGCCGCTTCGTAGAGCTGCACTTCCTTGCCTTGTGCCTGGTAGTAGGGCTCGGCGTGGACTTTGTATTGGTCTTTGTCGGTGGTCATGGGTATCTCTCCAATCAAATCGTCGCTCCGGCGTGCACAAATTTTCTCAAACACGCGGGAATAACGGCTAAAGGGTTATTCGTTCCCGAACTAAAACGCCCCCAGCGAGCCGGGGGCGTTTTCACTACTTACTGCATGTAGCGGACGTTCGACTTACTTATGCACGCCCAGCTTTTCACGCCAACCCGGGAAGATCTTGTCGGCATCCTTCGGGAAGGATTCGAAGGCGCGGGCAAACTCTTTGTGCTCTTTCGCGAACTCAATCGGGTCGGCGCCAGACTTCCAGCACTCGTAAGACTGACGCAGGGAGATCGCGCCGGCCGCCGGGCTGTCGATGTGGCCGTAGGAACCGCCACCGGAAGTATTGATCACGTTGCCGTGACCCAGGTTCTCGAAGAAGCCGGGCAGACGCAGCGCGTTCATGCCACCGGAGATGATCGGGGTGGTCGGCTTCATGCCGTGCCATTCCTGGTGGTAGTAAGGGCCGTCAGCGGAATCACGCTCGATCATGTAGGCGATGTTCTTGTCGTCCTTGCCGCCTTCCATCTTGCCGTAGCCCATGGTGCCCACATGGATGCCGGAAGCACCTTGCAGACGCGACATCTTGGACAGCACAAAGGCGGTGTAGCCGCGCACGGAAGAAGGCGAAGTCACGGCGCCGTGGCCGGCACGGTGGTAGTGCAGGAACTGGGCGGGGTATTGACGACGGCAGGTGGTGATCATGCCGGGGCCGCCGACATAGCCGTCAACCAAGAAGGCAACCTTGTTGGCGTCCGGGCCAAAGGTTTCCAGGATGTAATCGGCGCGCGCCATCATTTCGTAGTGGTCGTCAGCCGTGATGTTGGCGGAGAACAGCTTGGCCTGGCCGGTTTCGTCCATGGCGCGCTTCATCGCGTCATACACGAGGGGGATGACCTTCTTGGTCGGGCAGAACACCTGATTGCCCTGGGGTTCGTCGTTCTTGATGAAGTCGCCACCCAGCCAGAACTGGTAAGCGGCCTTGGCGAACGGCTCGGGGCGCAGGCCCAGCTTGGGCTTGATGATGGTGCCGGAGATATAACCGCCGTTGACGCGCGGGCGACCCAAGATGTCCCACATGTCGGCGATGTTCATGGCGGGGCCGTCGAACAGACGCAGCATGGACCAAGGCACGTAGAAATCCTGCATTTGCAGATGCTTCACGTCGCCCATGCCCTGGTTGTTGCCGATGGCCAGGGTCAGGAACGAAACCAGCATGGTGCGGCCGTCGATCATGTTGCGATCAAACAGGTCGATCGGGTAGGCCACCTTCATGATGCCTTTGGCTTCGTCGATGAAATACACCAGCGCATCCACGCCCTTGGTGAAGTCGTCGGTGGTGGAGACTTCGACATTGGTGCCGGTGGAAGACTCTGCGGCGATGTGCGCGGCAACTTCCAGGTAGCCGTAGCCGGCAGCCGGCTGCATGTGATAGGCGACGAGGATATGGCCGTCACCCTTAATCAGGTCTTCTTCCTTAAGTGACAGGTCAGCGTAACGAGCAGATTGATCCATGCTATGGTTCCTTAGTGGAATTAAAAGGGTTGCAGTCCTGACAAGAAAACTCTACTTCCTTGTCTTGAACAGGACTATAAAGACATCTATTCATAAATAACATTCAGAGTTTTTGATATAATCCATCAGCGAAACTTATTATTTGCCCAGCATTAAGGGCCTTATCCCATGGTTCATGTCACATTGCGGCAACTGCAAATATTCTCCGCGGTCGCGCGTAGTGGGAGTTTTTCAAATGCCGCCAAAGAGTTACACCTGACCCAACCAGCGGTATCGATGCAGGTCAAACAACTCGAGGAAATCCTAGGAATCAGCCTTCTGGATCAAGTAGGCAAACGCATCTTGCTCACTGAGGCCGGACAAGAGGTACAACAGACCGGTTTACAAATGATGCAGCAGCTCTTGCAACTGGAGCACAACCTATCCGCCCTTCAAGGGCTACAGCGGGGCCGTCTGACCGTAGGGGTAGTTAGCACGGTGAGTTCGTTTGCAATTCGGTTAATCAGCCTCTTTCGCAGCCGACATCCCAATATCCGCATCACTCTCAATGTCGTCAATCGTGAAATTCTGCTCCAGCAACTGCAAACTCATACCGTAGATATCGCGCTCATGGGACAGCCCCCGGAAGACATGTCGCTTCAAGATGAAGTGTTCATGGATAACCCGCTTATTGTCATAGCGCCGTTCAACCATCCACTTGCCAAGGTACGCAACATCCCGCCAGAGGTCATCGCAAAAGAATTCTTTGTGGGGCGTGAATCAGGCTCAGGCACCCGCATGGCGACAGAGTCATTCTTTCGCACCCGCGGCCTGACATGGCAAGTCGCAATGGAGATGAACAAAAACGAAGCCATCATGCTTGCGGTCGAGGCCGGCATGGGGATCAGCGTGGTCTCGCGCCATACCGTGACCCAGGAACTAGCAGAAAAACGATTGCGCTCCTTGGATGTCGAGGGATTTCCCATCGCCCGCTCCTGGCACTTGGTGTGCTGCAACACGCGCACGCTTTCGCTGGCAACGCGAGCCTTTTCGGATTTTGTGATAGAACAGAGTCCGCGCCTAAGTGGCTTGGCCTGATAAGAGACTATCGTCGTAGCCCGTGCATTCCTTGACTTTTTGCTGAGTCAGAATCGCACAGCGGACGCGTGCCCTGTTTAACGGGCATCTCCGCCGACCTGCAGAAACTCACCCATTGAAGCCCCCAAATGAGGCGACTGTCAAGCCAACGCTCCCTATAATTGTGCATCCCCGTCTTTCTGTCTGAACGCCCTCATGGTTCCCGCCTCTGTCCAACTCTCCGAACTCGCGATCCTGCTCAAATCGCTGCTGACCTTTAGCTACCCTGCCGATGCTGTGCTCTCGCACCATTTCCGCAATCACCCCGACATTGGCCGTCGCGACCGCGCCCTCATCGCCGAGACGGCCTATGCCATCCTGCGCCATCTGCGCAGTCTGGAGGCGGCCACCGGATCGCTACGCCCGCGTGACCTCATCATCGCCTGGCTGGCCCGCCTAAGCGGCCTGAATCTGCGCGAATGCGAAGGGCTCGTACACACCAACGAACTTGACCGTTACAAGGCGGCCAAGGCCTATCCACTGCAGGAAGCCGCTGCCGCCATCCGCCTTGAATTGCCTGACTGGCTGGTCGCCCCGCTGGAGTCGCAATATGGAGACCGCCTGCCCGCCCTGATGCAGGCCATAAACGCCCCCGCCCCCCTCGACCTGCGTGTTAACACGCTCAAGTCATCCCGCGACAAGGCCCTGGCACAGATGCTGGCCGATGGATTTTCAGCCACCCCCACGCCGTATTCCCCCCTCGGTATCCGCCTCGGCAACAAACCACCCCTCAACCAGTACCCACTGTTTCAGGATGGCACGCTGGAGGTGCAGGACGAAGGCAGCCAATTGTTAACCTTGCTGACCGGCGCGCGGCGCGGAGAAATGGTGTGTGATTTCTGTGCCGGGGCCGGCGGCAAGACCCTCGCCCTGGGGGCCCAGATGAATAACAGCGGCCGCCTCTATGCCTTCGATATTTCCGAAAAACGCCTAGCGCGCATGAAACCGCGGCTTGCCCGCTCCGGCCTGTCTAATGTCCACCCCCAAGTACTGGCGAGCGAAACCGACATCAAGGTTAAACGCCTAGCCGGCAAATTCGATCGCGTCCTGGTCGATGCGCCCTGTTCCGGCCTTGGCACCCTGCGCCGCAACCCGGACCTGAAATGGCGACAGAGGCCGAATAGCGTAGCGGAACTGACGGCCAAGCAAACCACCATCCTGAACAGTGCCGCGCGCTTGGTGAAGGTCGGCGGCAGCTTAGTCTATGCCACCTGTAGCCTGCTGTCCGAAGAAAATCAGGCCATTGTTACGGCCTTTCTGGAGACGCATCCAGGCTTTGCCCTGCACCCGGCCCGCGAAGTTCTGGGCCGCCTGAACATCACGCTCAATACCGGCGACCTTCTCACTCTGGCACCAGATACCCACGGCACAGATGGTTTCTTTGCCGCTATCATGGTGCGCACCGCTTGACATCCAAACCCTGAGCCCCCAACACCGCTTCGATGACGATACCTTCTCTCCCCAGTCTCTCTCTCCCTGGCCAGGATCTGTGGCTGCAGATAGCCATCCTGTTCCTCATAGCGCTGGTCAGTCTCTGGCTGACGCGCCTAGCCAAACAACGACTGGACCAAAAAGGCGCGGATCAGCCCTTCCGGGACGCCTTAACCCTGAGCCGACGCGATTTCCTCCGCCTGTTCACGCCACCGCTGGCGCTCCTCCTCACGCTGGTCGCCCGCATCGTCATCGCACCCTGGGCCGACACCACCGTGCTAGCCCTCGCCCAGTCCTTGCTGCTTTCCCTCGCCGTCGTGCAGTTCGTGTTTTATATCCTACGCCGCATCCTGAAGCCCAGCACCCTGCTCTCCTCCCTAGAACATGTCGTAGCCTGGCTGGTCTGGGGCATGGTTGCCTTACATCTCACCGGGCATCTGCCCGGCCTGATTGCGATGCTCGACGGGATCGGTGTCACAGTCGGCAAGAGCCACATCTCACTCTATACCACCCTACTGGGTCTCCTGACCCTATCCCTGACCATGCTTGTTGCGCTGTGGGGTGCGCGCAGCATCGAGACGCGCTTCATTGAGCGCACCACGCTACAAACCAACCTCAAGGTCGCCCTGACCAAGATCCTGCGCACAGTGCTGCTGGTCGTGGCCATCCTCATCACGTTGCCAGTCATCGGCATCGACATTACCGTCCTATCAGTATTCGGGGGGGCCATGGGCGTTGGCCTCGGTCTCGGCCTGCAAAAAATTGCAGCCAACTATGTCTCGGGCTTTACACTTCTGCTCGACCAATCGATCCGCATCGGCGACATGGTCACGGTTGGCCAGAACTATGGAGAGATACGCCAGATCGCCACCCGTTACACCGTTCTCAGGGCCACCGATGGCAGCGAAAGCATCATCCCCAACGATACCCTGATCACCTCCACCGTCATCAATCACACGCTCGCCAGCCGCGACAACCGCATCAGTCTCCCAATCCAGGTCGCCTATGACACTGACCTGGACCGTGCCCGCACGGTACTACTAATCGCGGCCCGGCAAGACCGCGTCGCGGCCCAGCCACAACCACAAGTTCTGATCAAAGGCTTCGGCGAAAACGGGATCGACCTTGAGCTTGTCTTCTGGATCGGTGACCCAGAAGAAGGTCTTGGCCTACTCAAGTCCAACATCTACTGGGCCATTTGGGAGGCCTTCAAGCGCGAGGGCATCCGGATTCCTTACCCACAACGGGTTATCACCCTCCAGAACCCCATCTGAAGGCTCGCACCGCAGCAGGCCCCGCGCAAGCCCTGTATAGACAACAAAAAACCGGCCAAGGCCGGTTTTTTGACAAAGGCCCGCCGAATTACTTCAGCTTGATCTCCTTGTACTCGACATGCTTGCGAGCGACAGGATCGTACTTACTGATCAGCATCTTCTCAGGCTTGGTCTTCTTGTTCTTGGTCGTGGTGTAGAAATGACCCGTGCCCGCCGTGGACTCCAGCTTGATCTTTTCGCGTCCGCTTTTAGCCATGTTTTACTCCTTAAATCTCGCCGCGGGCACGCAAATCGGCCAACACAGCATCAATGCCATTCTTGTCAATCAAACGCAACGCGGCATTGGTGACGCGCAAACGCACAAAACGGTTTTCGCTCTCAACCCAGAAACGACGCGACTGCAGATTGGGCAGGAAACGACGCTTGGAACGGTTATTGGCGTGGGAAACAGTATTACCCACCATCGGCTTCTTGCCGGTTACCTGACATACACGGGCCATTTTTTATACCCCGAAGGATTTGGTTTCAGAAAGAGGCGATTTATATCACAGAGAACAGCCGCGCGTCAAAAAAACTCGCAATCGTCCACATTGGAGACCACCGCCATCATAACCAACCGCGTTCTGCAAACGAGGCCGTCTGCTGTCCAGCGACCACGATATGATCCAGAACCCGCACATCCACAAGGGCCAATGCGTTTCTAAGTGTCTCCGTCAACAACCGATCGGCCTGCGAAGGCTCCACCACACCCGATGGATGATTGTGGGCCAAGATGACGGCAGCCGCATTGCGCGCCAGCACCTTCTTGACCACCTCGCGCGGATAAACCGAGGTCTGCGTTAAGGTCCCCGTGAACAACACCTCATCGCCCTGCACCCGATTCTGAGCATCCAGATAGATAATCTGAAAGACCTCATGCGGCAAACCGGCCAATTTGATGCGTAGATAGTCACGCACCGCGTTAGGCGAACCCAAGGCCGCCGGTTCGCGCATCTGTTGCCCCAGCGCCCGCGACGCCATTTCCAGCACAGCCTGCAACTCGGCATACTTGGCCGGCCCAAACCCTTTGATGGCACAAATCTCGTCAGCACTAGCCGCAAACAACTTGGTCAGACGGCCATCAAAACGGGCCAGCAGATCGCGTGCCAGATCCACCGCACTCTTGCCCGCCACGCCAACGCGAAGAAAAATCGCCAACAACTCGGCATCCGAGAGTGCTGCCGCACCCCGCTGCAACAATTTTTCCCGCGGCCGTTCTCCTTCCGGCCAGTCTGTAATCGCCATCCGAGCCTCCCATGTACAATGGCCTATCTTTCCTGGACACACTCTACTCCGATCACACCACCATGGAGAAACGCATCGTCCTCGGCATCACTGGCGGTGTCGCCGCCTACAAGGCGGCGGAACTTGCACGCCTGCTGGTCAAGGCCGGCTACAGCGTCGATTGCATACTGACTGAGGCGGCAACCCATTTCATCGGTATAGCCACCTTACAGGCCATCACCAGCCGCCCCGTGTACCGCGACCTGTGGGACACGCGCGTCCCAAACGGTATGCCGCACATCGAACTTGGACGCAACACGGCGGCCATTCTAATCGCACCCGCATCGGCTGACTTCATGGCCAAACTGGTTCATGGCCGTGCCGACGACCTCCTCTCCACGCTATGTCTGGCCCGCGATTGCCCGCTGCTCGTCGCCCCGGCGATGAACCAACACATGTGGGAACACCCCGCCACCCGACGCAACGCCGCGCAACTGACGGCGGATGGGGTCACCCTGCTCGGTCCGGCCGTAGGCGAACAGGCCTGCGGTGAGACCGGCCTGGGCCGTATGCTCGAGCCCGAAGATCTCTTCGCCGCGTTCACGGCCTTCCTGCAACCCAAACCACTCCTCGGCAAACGGGTGCTAATCACCGCCGGTCCGACCTTCGAGCCGATCGACCCGGTACGCGGTCTAACCAATCTGTCGTCTGGAAAAATGGGCTATGCGCTGGCTGCAGCCGCCCACGCTGCCGGTGCCGAGGTCACCCTGGTCTCCGGGCCCACTGCCCTATCCACGCCTTGGGGCGTGGCCCGCATCGATGTCACCCGTGCCCTGGACATGCTGGAAGCCGTCGAACGGCGCGCAGCCACATGCGACCTCTTTATCGCAGTTGCAGCGGTCGCTGACTATCGCCCCGCAGTCGTCGCAGCCAGCAAACTCAAAAAGACCGGACGCGACAGGACCCCGAATATGACGCTGGAACTGGTCGAAAACCCCGACATCCTCGCTCGCATCGCGAGCCTGCCCGCACCACCCTTCTGCGTCGGCTTTGCCGCTGAGACCGAATCCATGCTGGAAAACGCCCAGGCCAAACGACTCCGCAAAGGCGTACCGCTCATCGTCGCCAACCGCGCTCAGGACAGCCTGGGACAGGATGACGCCGAACTCACCCTGATCGATGCCCACGGCACACACCTGCTGCCACTCGCCAACAAACCGACCCAGGCCCGGCGCCTGATCGAACACATCGCCCAATTACTACACCCCACTGAGCCCTGATCCCTGCCATGCATGTTGACCTGAAGATCCTTGACCCCCGCGTAGCCGAACAACTACCCGCCTACGCCACCCCCGGAAGTGCCGGTCTGGACCTTCGCGCCTGCCTAGACACCGCCATCACCCTCAAGCCGGGCGAGACACAACTGATCCCCACCGGGCTAGCCATTCACCTTGCGGATGCGGGCTACGCTGCCGTCATCCTGCCGCGCTCAGGCCTTGGGCATAAACACGGAGTCGTACTCGGTAACCTGGTCGGCCTGATCGATTCCGACTACCAAGGCCAGCTCATGGTCTCCCTCTGGAACCGCAGCCAGGCCGAATTTGTGGTGCAGCCATTTGAACGCATGGCGCAACTGGTCATCGTGCCGGTCGTGCAGGCCGAGTTCCGCGTGGTGGACGACTTCTCCGAAAGCGATCGCGGTGCCGGTGGTTTCGGCAGCACAGGCAAGCACTAAGCACACGCCTCAAACATTAACCGTCAGCACTGCTCCCACGGCAGACCATCGAAGCGCCAACCGTTGTGGGTGGAGCGGTGATGGCTGTCATCCAGTTCACCCTCAAACCCGTAGATGACATTGTAGATATTCGTCATG